>JACQVA010000008.1 GCA_016210005.1 Deltaproteobacteria bacterium
CTCTATGACGAGATCGTGTAGCGCTGGCGGGTCGTAGCGAGCCGGTGCCGTGGATTCCCGCTTTCGCGGGAATGACAAATTGCGTCCCCCCTTTCGGCCATGGGCCTCGGCCTGACAGTACTCAGTACTGTCAGACTGGTGAGGATTTGCCCGGTCGGCTGCACGTTACCCACTGATTTGTCGCACACCCAACTCAGGGACGGCGCAGAAGAATGGTTGACAAGTGGCATCGTCCCAGCGCAGCATGCATGCGCGTGCGCAATGCACAAGCAAAGGAGTCGCATATGAGAACCGCAGGTCTCTCTCTCCTGCCCGCACTGGCCGTGGCGGCGGTGGTCGCACTTGCGCCAGCGAGTCGGGTGAGCGCGCAGACGGTCG
Organism: Deltaproteobacteria bacterium; assembly: GCA_016210005.1. Classification (NCBI taxonomy): domain Bacteria; kingdom Pseudomonadati; phylum Myxococcota; class Myxococcia; species Deltaproteobacteria bacterium. The sequence goes on from JACQVA010000008.1 coordinate 379, forward strand.
ACTGCGAGGCGGCACGCTGTGCCGTACAAGCGGCAGTCGCGCAGAATTGCCCGTGTGATGCCAGCACCAATCACGGCCTCTACGTTAGCTGCGTTGCTCGCCAAGTAAGGCAGTTGGCGATTCCAACCCGCTGCCGCGGCCGGGCAGTAAGCTGTGCGGCACGGTCCACCTGCGGCAGGCCCGGGGCCGCCACCTGTCAGCTAACCCGGACCGGCCTGTGCAATGCCACTACTAGCACCTGCCGGCTGGGCACGTCGGCTACCGGAACTTGCGCCGCCGACAGCGACTGCACGTACAGCCGGTGCATGACGGTGATGTCGGACCAGAAATGCCTCGATATGGGCGGCGTTCCCGGCCGCGGCAGTTGCTGCCCGACCTGCGCCGCGCCCTGACGGGGCTTGGAGCGAACTCGGCGCCCGCACTGCAAGCGTCCCAGCTGGGCGTGGGCCGAGGCGCCTAGCGATCGGCCCTAACTGTGCGTGCGCCAGTGGTTTTCGGTGAGGTGCACCGGCCACGGACTTCCGGACCGCCTTTACAAGGCAAACCCCCTGTGTTAAGCCTCCCGACGAACCAAAGGACGGAGGAAAGATGGGGATAGCTCTGGAGCGCAAGAAGGAGTTGGTGCAACAGTATAGGCTCCACGGTACGGATACGGGCTCTCCCGAGGTGCAAATCGCGTTGCTGAGCGAGCGGATCAACTACCTAACCGAGCATTTTAAGGCCCACACAAAGGACCACCATTCTCGGCGCGGGCTGCTCAAGCTCGTTGGGCAGCGTCGCCGGCTGCTAGATTACCTCAAACGCGGCGAATACGAACGCTACAAAAGCGTTATCGATCGGCTTGGAATCCGCAAGTAACTGCGGTGCGAGCCAAGCCATCTCCGCAAACGTCTTCCCTCCCATTACAAGGGCCATGACGGCCCGGGAGGTCGTGTATGTATCGTAAAGTTGAAACGGAATGGGCGGGGCGCCCTCTCACCATTGAGTCCGGCCGCCTCGCCAAACAGGCCGACGGCGCTGCCTTGGTGCAGTATGGTGAGACCTGCGTGCTGGCCACGGCGGTGGCGACTCGCAGCCCCCGTGAGGGCATCGATTTCTTCCCGCTGACCTGCGACTACCAGGAGAAGACCTTCGCCGCCGGCAAGATTCCCGGCGGCTTCTTCAAGCGCGAAGGGCGTCCGGCGGAGCGTGAGATCTTGATCTCGCGCCTGATCGATCGGCCGATTCGGCCGTTGTTCGCTGATGGCTTCGTCTGCGAAACCCAGGTGATCGCCACGGTGCTGTCGGCGGACCGGGAGAACGACGCCGACATAGTGGCGTTGATTGCAGCTTCCGCCGCCTTGCATGTCTCGGACATTCCCTTCCTCGGGCCGATCTGTGCCGTGCGCGTCGGCCGCCTCAACGGGCAGCTGACCCTCAACCCCTTCCAAAGCCAGTACGAGGGCAGCGACCTGTCCCTGGTGGTGGCGGGCACGGCCGACAGCATCGTGATGGTCGAAGGCGGCGCCAACGGTTTGCCCGAAGACGTCATGCTCGAAGCCCTCTACTTCGGCCACCAGGGCATGCAGCCGATTCTCAAGCTGCAAGAAGAGCTACGCCAGGCGCTGGGTAAACCCAAGCGCACAGTGGCCGCTACGGCGCACACCTCGAACTTGATCGAACGGGTGGACGCGGTGGCGACGCCGCGGGTGACCAAAGCGCTGGAACGGACCGCGAAACAAGAGCGGGTCAACGCAGTTAAAGACGCGGCGCAGCAAACGCTGGCCGCCCTGGCGGCGGAATTCCCCGGCCGCGATAAGGAGATCAAGGAAGCCTTCGAAGAGGTTGAGCGCCGCATCGTTCGGGCCGTCATCATCCACGACGGCAAGCGGATCGACGGCCGCGGCCTCAAGGACGTCCGCCCGGTCAGCTGTGAAGTCGACGTACTGCCCCGCACCCACGGCTCGGCCCTCTTCACTCGCGGTGAGACGCAGGCGCTGGTCGTTGCCACGTTGGGCACGGGCGCCGACGAACAAAAGATCGACGCCCTGATCGGCGAACACTACAAGAAATTCATGCTGCATTACAATTTCCCGCCCTTCAGCGTCGGCGAGGTGCGGCCGCTGCGCGGCCCGGGCCGGCGTGACGTCGGCCACGGCGCGCTCGCCGAGCGCTCGGTGCTGCCGATCCTGCCGGCCGAGGAGGAATTCCCCTACACCATCCGCGTGGTCTCGGAGGTGCTCGAATCCAACGGCTCGTCGTCGATGGCGACCGTCTGTGGCAGCTCGCTGGCGTTGATGGATGCCGGTGTGCCGACCAAAGGGCCGGTGGCCGGCATCGCCATGGGCCTGATCAAAGAGGGCGCCGAGGTCAGGATTCTCACCGACATCCTCGGCGACGAAGACCATCTCGGCGACATGGACTTCAAGGTCGCCGGCACACGCGAAGGCATCACCGGCCTGCAGATGGATATCAAGGTGCGCGGGGTCACGCGCGAGATCATGCACCAGGCCCTCCAGCAAGCGCGCGAAGGCCGCCTCCACATCCTGGAGGTGATGAACCGAACCATCGCCAGCGCCCGCAAGGACCTCTCCCAGCATGCCCCACGCATCGTTACCCTGAAGATCAAGCCCGACAAGATTCGCGACGTCATCGGCCCCGGTGGCAAAGTGATTCGGGCGATCGTCGAGGAAAGCGGGGCGAAGATCGATATCGAAGACGACGGCACGGTCTTCATCGCCTCCAGCGATGGCGCCTCGTTGCAGAAGGCCATCGACCGCATCGAAGCAATCACCGCCGAAGCCCAAGTGGGCAAGATCTACAAGGGCAAGGTCCGCAAGATCATGGACTTCGGGGCCTTCGTCGAAATCATGCCTGGCACCGATGGCCTGGTCCATATCTCACAGCTGGCGCCGGGGCGGGTGCAAAAGGTCACCGACGTGCTCCAGGAAGGCGACGAGGTGATGGTGAAAGTGCTCGAAGTCGACCGCCAGGGCAAGATCCGTCTCAGCCGCAAGGAGGCGCTCGCCGAGTTGGGCGAGGAGCAGTAAGCCGATGGTGAGCCGTTCGGCCCTCCCCAATGGTATCCGGGTGGTGTCAGAAGCAATGCCCGGCGTGCCGTCGGGGACCGTCGGCATCTGGGTCGAGAACGGCTCCCGCTTCGAGACCGCAGCGCAAAACGGCATCTCCCACTTTCTCGAACACCTGTTTTTCAAGGGGACCGAACGGCGCACGGCGGCCATGATCGCCGAAGAGATCGACGCCGTCGGCGGTGTGCTCAACGCCTTCACCAGTAAGGAGTACACCTGCTACTACGCCAAAGTGCTGGCCGAGCACTTGCCGCTGGCGGTTGATCTGCTCGCCGACATCTTTCGCCATTCGCGCTTCGATCCGGAAGAAATCGATCGCGAGCGGGCAGTGGTGATGCAGGAGATTTCGCAGATCGAGGACACGCCCGACGATTATGTGCACGACCTCTTCAACCTGCATTTCTGGCCCGGGCATCCGCTCGGATTTCCGGTCTGCGGGCGGGCCGAGAACGTGCAGCAATTTCAGCAGCGGGATCTGTTGGCGTTTTTCGACGCCCGCTATCAGCCCGACCGGATCATTATCGCGGCGGCGGGCAACCTGACGCATGCCACGCTGATGGAGTGGGTCGAGCGCGAGTTCGGCGATCTCCAAGGGGCGGCGGGAGCGCCGGGCGGATCGCCGCCGGTGGCCGCCCGCGGCGTCTTCCCGCTCGAGAAGGACCTTGAACAGGTGCACATCTGCCTCGGGACGCCGGGGATCTCCCACACCGCCCCCGAGCGCTATGCGGCCTACTTGCTGAGTGCGGCACTCGGCGGCGGGATGAGTTCGCGCTTGTTCCAGGAGGTTCGCGAACGGCGCGGCCGGGCTTATTCCATCTACTCTTTCCTCTCCTCGTTTCGAGACACCGGCTACCTCGGCATTTATGCCGGCACCAGCAGCGAATGGGTGGAGGAGGTGGTGGCGGTAATCTGCGCCGAGATGCGCAAGCTGGCTGAGACCGGCCTGGCGCCGGCGGAATTGGTTCGTGTCAAGAACCAGCTCAAGGGCAATATGTTGCTCGGCCTCGAAAGCAGCGACGCCCGCATGAATCGGGTGGCCAGGAATGAGATCTACTTCGGTCACGACATTGCGCCCGAGGAGGTGGCGGCCTGCATCGACGCCACCGCCAATGACGAGATCATCGCGCTAGCCCGCCGGCTGCTACAGCCGGGCGAGCTGGCCATGGCACTGCTCGGGGATCTAAAGGGACACGCGCTCGACGCCGCAGTGCTCGGTGCTGCCGCGCCTGCTTGAACCGCCGTGACCGCAGCTGTCACCATCGCCGTCAAGCGCCTGCGCTCTCAGGCCGCTGACCTGCCGCTGCCCGCGTATGCGACGGCGTCTGCGGCCGGCATGGATCTGTTTGCCGACGTGACCGATGCGGTTCTCATCGCGCCGGGTGAGCGGGCGTTGATTCCCACCGGCATCGCGATTGCGCTGCCGGCCGGCTACGAGGCGCAAATCCGCCCCCGTAGCGGCCTGGCGCTGCGCCATGGGATCACGCTACTCAACTCGCCGGGTACGATCGATGCCGACTATCGCGGTGAAATCGCCGTGGTGATGGTCAACCACGGCCGCGACCCCTACACCGTCAGCCGCGGCGACCGCGTCGCCCAGATGATCGTCGCGCCGGTGTGCCGGGCAAGCTGGCAAGAAGTGCGCGAACTCGAGCAGACCGGCCGCGGGGATGGCGGGTTCGGACACACCGGGGCCTGACGGCGAGCGGCGCCGGCAATGGCCGGCGGGGTTTCGACCTCGGCCGCGGTTTGCGCTATGAAGAAGCCGGCGCGTAGCGGCGCGATGGCCCGCGCGCGGGAAGAGGAGGGGCGGTGCTCGCCAAGGTGTACGTAACTTTGAAACCTGGAGTCCTGGATCCGGCCGGCAAGGCCATCGAGCACTCGTTGCATGCCCTCGGCTTCGCTCAGGTGCAAGGCGTGCGGCTGGGCAAGTACTTCGAGGTTCAGCTCGCCGCCGACACCTGCGCTGGTGCCGAAGAGCAGGTTGACCAGATGTGCCGCAAGTTGCTCGCCAACGGCGTGATCGAAGACTACCGCTTCGAATTGCAGGACTGAGTCAGAGGAAGTCGGGCCGTAACTATGCGCTGGGGTGTAGTGACCTTTCCTGGCTCGCTCGACGACCACGACACGCGCTATGCGCTCGAGCATGTGCTCGGGCAGACCGCGGTGGCGCTGTGGCACAAGGACCGTGACCTCCAGGGCGTCGATTGCGTCGTGTTGCCCGGCGGCTTTTCTTACGGCGACTACTTGCGCTGCGGCGCCATTGCCCGCTTCTCGCCGGTGATGGAGAGCGTGGCCGCCTTTGCGCGCGAGGGCGGTTTGGTGTTGGGCATCTGCAACGGCTTCCAAATTCTTTGCGAAGCCGGCTTGCTGCCCGGGGCCCTGATGCGCAACCGCGACCTCAGCTTTGTCTGCGAGCACGTCCACGTGCGCGTGGAAAGCGCCGCCGCACCTTTCACCCAGACGTGCAAGCCTGGGGACCTTTTGGCCCTCCCGATCAAGCACGGCGAGGGCTGCTACGTTGCCGACCCCGACACGCTGCAGGCGATCGAAGACAACGGCCAGGTGCTGTTGCGCTACGTCGACGCCAACGGGCGCGCCAGCGAGAGCGCCAATCCCAACGGCTCACTGCATCACATCGCCGGCCTGACCAACCGCCAGCGCAACGTGTTCGGACTGATGCCGCATCCCGAACACGCGGTGGAAAAGGCGCTCGGCAGCGACGACGGTGCCAGGCTGTTTCGCTCAGTGACCGCAGCCGTGGCAGCAGGCCGCACCCAGGCACGAGCCTCGGTGGCGCCGGGACACTGAGATGATGAAAGCTGTAGCCGTTACCCCGCAATTGGTGGCCGAGCACGGTCTCAGCCCGGCGGAGTATGACCGCCTCGTCGCGCTGCTCGGGCGCCCGCCTTCCTACGTTGAGCTCGGTATCTTCTCGGTGATGTGGTCAGAGCACTGCAGCTACAAGAGCTCACGGGCGTGGCTGCGACAACTGCCCACCAGCGGACCACGGGTGTTGCAAGGACCGGGTGAGAACGCCGGCGCGGTTGACATCGGCGACGGGTTGGCGGCGGTCTTCAAGATCGAGAGCCATAATCACCCCTCGTTTGTCGAGCCCTATCAGGGTGCTGCCACTGGCGTGGGCGGTATTCTGCGCGACGTCTTCACCATGGGGGCCCGGCCGATCGCGTCGCTCGATTCACTCCGCTTCGGTGCCGTTGATCATCCGCGCACCAGCTACCTGGTCCACGGCGTGGTCGCCGGCATCGGCGGCTACGGCAATTGCATCGGCGTGCCGACAGTCGGCGGCGAGGTCTACTTCGATGCCGGCTACAACGACAATATCCTGGTCAACGCCTTCACCGTCGGCATCGTGCGCGCCGACCGCATCTTTCGGGCAAAGGCGAGCGGGGTAGGCAATCCCGTCATGTACGTCGGCTCCAAGACCGGCCGCGACGGTATCCACGGCGCCAGCTTGCTGGCCTCGGCCGAGTTCGGCGACCAGACCGAGCACAAGCGGCCGACGGTGCAGGTCGGCGACCCGTTCACCGAGAAGCTCCTGCTCGAAGCTTGTCTCGAGCTGATGGCGCGCGATGCCATCGTCGCGATTCAAGACATGGGCGCGGCCGGCCTGACCAGTTCCTCGGTCGAGATGGCGGCGCGCGGCGGCGCCGGCCTGCGGCTCGATCTCGATCAGGTGCCGCGCCGTGAAACCGGCATGACACCTTACGAAATCCTGCTGTCGGAGTCGCAGGAGCGCATGCTGATCGTCGCCAAAGCCGGCTGTGAGGACGTCGTACGCGAAGTCTTCAGCAAGTGGGATCTCGACGCCTGCGTGGTCGGAACCGTGACCGACGACGGCATGTTTCGGGTGCTGTTCGAGGGCCAAGAGGTCGCTTGCCTGCCGGTGCCGGCGCTGACCGACGAGGCCCCGAAATACGAACGGCCGGCGGCGCCGTCGGCCGAATACGAGGCCGGACAGCTGCTTAACCTCGAGCAGGTGCCGCTCCCGGGCGATTATAACAAGACGTTACTGAGCCTGCTGGACCTGCCCAATATCGCCTCGCGCCGCTGGATCTATCGCCAGTACGACTACCTGGTGCGCGGCAATACCGTGGTGCAGCCGGGATCGGATGCGGCGGTGGTGCGGGTCAAGGGGACACAGAAGGCGTTGGCCCTCAGCGTTGATTGCAACAGCCGCTATTGCCTGCTCGACCCTTACGTCGGGGCGATGATCGCGGTGGTGGAAAGCGCCCGCAACGTGGTCTGCGCCGGCGCCCAACCGCTGGGAATCTCCGACTGCCTCAATTTCGGCAATCCCGAGAAGCCCGCGATCATGTGGCAATTCACCGAGGCCGTGCGCGGTATTCGCGATGCCTGTGTCGCCCTCGGCGTGCCGGTGGTCAGCGGCAACGTCAGCTTCTACAACGAGACCGAAGGGCGGGCGATTCCCCCGACGCCGACGATCGCCATGGTCGGTCTGCTCGACGACCTCTCTCGGCAAACCACGCAGTGGTTCAAGGGCGAGGGCGACGTCATCGTGCTGCTGGGGCGTACGCGCGAGGAGCTCGGCGGTAGCGAGTACCTGGCCCTGCAAGGAATAGTCACCGGCACGCCGCCGTGGATCGACCTGCAAGTGGAAACCAACACGCAGGCCGTCTGTAATCGTGCCATCCAGGACGGCCTGCTGCGCTCGGCGCATGACTGCAGCGAGGGCGGCTTGGCGGTGGCCTTGGCGGAGTGTTGTCTGAGCGGCCCGCCGCGGGCCGAGTTGGGTGCCGCGGTCGAGTTGGAAGGGGCGATTCGCCCAGATGCCTTTCTTTTCGGCGAAAGCCAGTCGCGGATCGTGGTATCGTTGCGCCGGCAGCACCTGGCGCGCTTGCGTGAGTTGGCCGACCGGCACGATGTGCCGCTGACGGTGTTGGGCGAAGTGCGCAAGCACCGGCTGACCATCGGCGCGCTGATCGACGTGGGTGTGGCCGAGATGCGTGAGCTGTGGGGCACCGCCCTGGCGCGGCGGCTGGGGGCGTTGTAGGGGTTGGGGCGCGGAGGCGGAGGGGCCATGTTGGATAGGTTCCACGAGGAGTGCGGTGTTGTTGGCGTTTACGGTCACCCGGAAGCCGCCAACTTGGTTTACCTTAGCCTCTACGCCTTGCAGCACCGCGGGCAGGAGGGCGCTGGGATCGTCGCGGCCGACGGCCAGATCCTGATCTCGCATCGCGGCCTCGGGCTGGTGGCCGACGTCTTCAACGAGGACATCATCCGGCGCCTGGCCGGCAACGCCGCCATCGGCCACAACCGCTACTCGACCGCGGGTAAGACGCTGTTGAAGAACACCCAGCCGTTCGTGGTTGAGTACGGCCGTGGCGGCCTGGCGGTGGCGCACAACGGCAACCTCGTCAACGCCATCGAGTTGCGCGAGCAGCTCGAAGAGCGCGGCTCGATCTTCCAGTCCACGGTCGACACGGAAGTGATCATCCATCTCATCGCCGGTGCGCACGGCAGCCGGATGGTTGATCGGGTGGTCGCCGCCCTGGCGCAGGTGCGCGGGGCTTACTCGCTGTTGTTCCTGACGCCGACGGAGATGATCGCGGCGCGCGATCCGAATGGCTTACGCCCGTTGGTGCTGGGGCGCATCAAAGACACGGTGGTGGTGGCCTCTGAGAGCTGCGCGCTCGATCTGATCGGCGCCAGCTTCGAGCGCGAGGTGGAACCCGGCGAAGTGGTGGTGGTGTCCGCAAACGGGATCGAGAGCTACCACCCCTTCCCGCCGGCGCCGCGCACGAGTTGCGTCTTCGAGTACATCTACTTCGCGCGGCCGGACAGTCTGGTGTACGGCCGCAACGTGTACCAGGTGCGCAAGGAGTTGGGGCGCGAGCTGGCGCGCGAGCAGCCCGTGGCCGCCGATGTCGTCATCCCGGTGCCCGACTCCGGCTTGCCCGCGGCGCTGGGGTTCGCCGAAGAAGCCGGCATCCCGTTCGACATGGGCCTGATCCGAAATCACTACGTCGGCCGCACCTTCATCGAGCCGCGGGAAGCCATCCGCCACTTCGGAGTGAAGGTCAAACTCAATGCCCAGGGCGCAGTGCTCAAGGGCAAGCGGGTGGTCGTGGTCGACGATTCGATCGTGCGCGGCACCACCAGCCGCAAGCTGGTGACGATGCTGCGCAGCGCCGGCGCCACCGAAGTCCACGTGCGCATCAGCTCGCCGCCGACCGTGGCCTCATGCTTCTACGGGGTCGATACCCCCACCAGCGAGGAACTGATCGCCCACAACTACTCGGTCGAGGCCATCCGCCAGTACATCGGCGCGGACAGCCTCGGCTACCTCACCGAGCGCGGCTTGTACTCCTTCCTGGAATCCTCCGACAGCAACGGCTTCTGCGCCGCCTGCTTCACCGGCCGCTATCCGGTACAGGTCACGGACGAGGGGAGAACCCACCAGCTGGTGTTGTTCGACGCCGACGAGCGCTGAGCCGCGCCCGTCGTTGTGCGCTCCGGCTCAGCTCCCAAGTGGCTGCACGATGAGGCGGTTACCACCGGCAGACACGGCCACGCCGCGTACCGTGAGCAAGCCGGCACCGTCCGCCGTCACGGTGCCGCTGGCTACCAAGACACCGTCGCTCAATCGGCGATTCTCCCAGGCATAGACCGCGCCGGCGGTGACGGCGAAGGCCTGTAGACGCCGCGGTGTCACATCGACCGTGGCGGCGGCGCCGTTGTTCGTTCGCAGCACCAGCTGGTAGCGGCTGGGCGTATCCACCGGCGCCCCGGCGAAGTTGAACCACGACGACGACCACTCGATGCGACAATTGCGGCAGCCGGTCGAAACAGCGGGGTTGTCGGAATTCGAGGCGTTGCTCAGCGCCGGCACGCTCTCGTTGCGGCGGAAGTTGAAGTCGGTCAGGGTGAAGCCGCTACTGTCGGCCACAAATCCTGGCCAGCTGTGGCCGGAGTCGTCGAAGACCCCGAGCAGGGCATGCCTGCCGGCCTCGATCGCCGGATACCAGGGCGCGCCCTGAGTCTCCCAATCTATAATGTCGTCATTGCGCCCGTGATGGTCGGCGAGCAACGGCAGCTGCATGCCCGGATTGCTGCGCACCCAATTCTGCAAGTTGTACCACTCCCAGATGCTCATCCCGTGATTCGTGGGCAGGTCCTGCTCCACCGTTCCCCACAGGCGCGTGATCTCGCCGCTCTCCCACGCCGCGCCACCGGCGGCGCCGGCCCGGACGTAGTTCGTCATCCCGCTCTCGGCATACACCGCCGCGAAGACGCTGCCGCGGCGTAGGCCGTAATTGAGCGTACCGCTGCCGCCCATCGAGCCGCCGAAGAGATACTGGCGATCCTGATCGACGCGGAACTCGCGCTGGACAAAGCTCACAATCGCATCCAACCGCTGCTGGGTGTAGTCCACGATCGGCGCACCGGAGAGCGGCAGGTCTTGATGCCCGGCGTTGGCGCCGAAGCCGAACCACCAGGTGTTGGTGCGGTCGTCGGGAAACACCTGAATGATCGGCCAACCGTAGTCCGTGCCGCCGCCGCCCGGCTCGGCCGGCAGCGCGTAGGTGCCGGTGTAGGCGTGCAGTTGCACCAGCAGCGGCCATGGCGCGCCGGCGGGGTCGTAGCCGGCAGGTACGCCGACGTAGAAGTTGTAGGCGTAGCCCTCCACGTTCGGATTCCAGTCGGCGTAGTCCATGAACTGAGTGTAGACCCAGCCGGTGCGGGTGGCGTTGGTCCACACCCGTACCGGCCGCGGCCAGCCGGCGGCCTCCGCCAGCGGCCCGGCGCGGTTGCTGCCAAAATCATCACGGTTCTCGTTGCCATCCACCACGCTGGTGACGGCGTAGTAGCTCATCACCGGCTCCACCTCACGCGCGGTGAACACGAACAAGCCGACGCCGTTCGCCAAGGGCGCGCCGTCGTCCTGAATGATGAAGCGCGACTGGCCGATAGGCGAGCAGTCCGACCGGTTACTGCAGCCGCTCACCTCATGCGTGTAAGCGCCCGAGTTGGAGCCGACTTCGGCAAGCAACGCGGCCGCGTCGAGGTTCGCCGCCGTGATCGGCTCGCGGTGGCGGTAAACGCGGTGGCTGGCGCCGCCGATTTCGTTCCAGGTGATGAAGGTCTGGCCCGAGCGATGAAAGGCGCTGGCAGCGCCGGCCTGGGGCGGGCGATTCGGATTGGCGCCCTCGTACGTGATTTCGAGATACGGCCGGCTGCCGGCATCGGCGTTCTCGCGCGCGGGTGCCTCGTAGAGCCGGCCGGGGAGCGAAGGCAGTGCCAGCCCGTGATTGCTGGTGGGATCGTCAACCCATCGCTGCACGGTGCCGGTGACTTCCCACTCAACCCAGTTGCTGCTCCACTGCGCGAGATTGCCGAGGTAGGCGCGGCCGGCTTCTGCACCGATGGCGGTGCTGAGGTCGCCGCGCGCTGACCAGGGCACGCCCGGCCGCCGCTCATTGAACGAGGCCCCCGCTTCAGACCACAAGCCGGCGCTGTCCGGATCAATGATCGGGTGGGCCGGCAACCACACTTCGAGCGGCTCACTGTGCGCAAACAGCGCCAGCCGCACACGCGCGCTGCGCACGCGCGTGCCCGGGGCCAGCACCGTGAGGTCGAAGCGCAACAGCGCCCAAACGCTGGCACCTGTAGGCTCGCCGACCAGCAGCGACGAATCGCCGCCCCCGCCCGGCCAAGTGGGATTGGCGGCGTCGAGTGAGGTATCAATTGCCGTCCCGCGGTGCAGCGCGGAAGGGTGTGCTCCCCAACGCTCGGTGACCACGGAAGCACCGGCGTTTCCAGCGGCGGTGCTGGTGCGCGTCGGCGTGCGCGAGCGGGTGGGGCTCGGCGTTGGCGTTCGCACCGCTGTCGGCGTTGCACTCGAACGCCGCGTGGGGGTCCGCGTCGGCGTTAGCGACGGCGTGCGCGTGGGCCGGCGGGTGTTGGTCGCGGTCGCCGTACGAGTGGGTGTGCGCGAAGGTGAACGGGTCCAGGTCGCACTCGGCCGGCGGGTTCGTGTTGCCGTCGGCGTCGCCGTGCGGGTTAAGGTCGGGCGGCGGCTGGCGGTGGCCGTTGGGGTCAAGGTGGGCCGGCGGGTCCACGTTCGCGTCGGCGTCACACTCGGCCGTCGCGTCCACGTCGGCGTGGCCGTGGCTGTTGGCCGGCGCGTCACACTCGGTGTCGGCGTGGCGGTGTAGCGGCGCGTTGCCGTGCGGGTTGGCGTCGGGGTGGGAACGGCAGTGTTGGCCGGGGTCGGGCCTCCGCCGGGGTTCGGTAGTAGAATCGCGGCCCCGCCGGCGGGCACCGTCACGCTCGAGACCGCTGTGTAGTTCACGGTCCAGCCGATTGGCAGCACGCCATCGGCGGGCACGTTGCCGCCGCCGGTCGGTTGGGCTTGGTAGTAGCTGCGGCCGAGGGCAACTATGCGGCTGCTACCGCTGGTATTCACCAGCACCAGGCCGTTGCTGTAGCTGCGGGCGTACACGCCCCAAGTCTCGTTGAACAGGTCGCCGACATCAGCCGGCGCCGGCGCCGTCGGCGCGCCGATCGGGATCTCGTACTCCGGCCACCACTCCGCCTCAAGTCCGGCGTCGAGGTTGACGTAGGTACGGTCGCCTTTGATCAGCAGGTAACTGCCGAGGGTGAACAGCCGTTCGGCAGTGCTGGTGATTTCGTAAGACTGGCCGATGACGGCGCGGCCGTCGTTGATCAAGCCGAGCGCGCGGTTCATTTGCTGCGCCCAATCCGCCGCGCCGAAATAAAGATAGGCGTCGTTGCCGAACCCTTCGATCATGACGCCGTCGGCGCCGCTGTAGTCGACGGCATCACGACTAGTGACCCAGAAGCCGACGTTGGGGATGAAGTAGTAACGGCCGGCGAAACGGCCCTGGAGGTAGGTGATGAAGCGCTCCATCCGCGCTTTCCATTCCTCCTCGAAGGCCGGGTCGTAGCCTGGCAGCGGCGGGTCGTAAGTGCCGCCGCCGAGGTAGTTCGGCACGCTGAAGCTGTCGGCGAACAACCCGTCGTCGTCGTTGTTGGCCATTTGCCGCATCACCGCGGCGCTCCACCATGTGCGCCACGACGGGTCGTCGAGCTGCATTAGATACCAGCCCCAACCGCATTGGTAGACGCGGCGGCCGCCGTAGCGATAGAACCACGAGTCCTGTGCCGGCGCATCGCCGGGCCACTCCTGGGTCCAGTCGCCGTCTATGACATACAGGTAGTCGCCGTCTGGGGTGCAGTCGCCGCTGGTGGTGCGATAGCCGAGACCGTGGCCCAGGCGATAGTGCAAGATGACGAAGTCGGGGTTGAGCGCGCGCAGATCGTCGGCGTCGGCGCGCGTCATCTTCTGCGTGCCGGCGTAATGGCCGGCGGCGAAGGCGCGCTGCTGCGGGCTAAGCCAAGCCAGTTGATCGTTGAAGACGTGAATGCCGTTGGTGGTGTCGGGCAGCGGCCGCGGTCGCCCGGCGCGCAGGTCGATCAGGAAGGGGTCGCCTTGGCCCAGGCCGCCGGCGCCGCAGTCGCCGCCGCGCCCCCAGTCGGAGGCAAAGACCAGGTAGCGACCGTCGCGCGAGATCGTGGCGCGCGGCTGCACCCAGTAGCCGCAGCTGCTCGAACGGTGATGCGCCAGACGTTCGACCCGGCCGTCGGTGTACTGCAAGAACAGCTCGGCCTCGAACGGACTCCAGCCGTTGGTGGAATCGCTACCGGCGGTGACCAGGCACACCCCGGCACGCCCCCGGCAGGAGATGTGCTCGCCATTGCCCCAGTCGAGCACTTGCACGTAAGTGGGCGCACTCGCGGTTGCGTTTCCCGGCAACGTGCGCCACCCGAGCGCGAGGTTGCCGCTGGGGTGGTACAGCTCGAAGGTCATGAAGAACTCGGTATCGCCGTCGGGTTGAACGCCGAGGTCGCCGTGCTGGTGGCCGTCGTAGACGCGGCCGGCGAACGCGCCGGTTTGGAGGTTGAAGGTTTCCAAGCCGCTGCAGCGCGCGGTACCGTCGCGCGGCCACTGCACCACCAGATAACGGCCGAGCGGCGAAGCGGCGATCCAGTCGGGCTCGATCACGCCCCATTCCGGATCGGGTGCGCACGGTCCGGCATAGAGATCGGGTATGGCCAGCACAGTGCCCAGAGTGCGGTTCAACACATCGAGTGCGAAGATCACCGCGGCACCGTCATTGCGGGACAGCATGCCGGTGAGCCAACGCCCGTCGCGCGACAGTTCATCGAAGGATTGGTTTACCCGGACGCGCTGGTACGCCGGCGGGAACGTGAACACGGTGGTCGTGGTCAGCGCGTCGAGGTCGGTGAACTGCAAGCGCACTACGGTATCGTCGTTGCTGTCGAAGTGGATTACGGTGTGCGGTCGGGTCGGATGCCAACGCGGAGCGTTCCAACTCGAGGTGTCCAGGCCTACGAGCAGAGTCAGATCAGCGGTGCGGCGGATGATATAGCCGTTGCTGCCAGCCAGAAGCAGGTAAGCATTGTCGGCTGAGAAGGCCTGTAGTTGCGAGTAGATCTGGGTCTCGAAGCCGCCGCTATCGCTCGTGTTCGACACCCGGCGCAGCGTGGTGCCGAAGACCGGATCGACGACGCTCGCGCCCGCAAGTGGGAGCCCCAGAGCAGCTGGCGTTACCACTCGCGTGGGATCAGTGATGCCGATGGCGCCGGCGGCGGTGGCACTTGCCAACATCACCGCCGCGGCCATCAGCGCGGCAAAATCCGTGACTGTGACAAAACGCGCGCATCGATACCGGCGGAAAACCATACGGCCGTGCCTCCTCGACAACTCGCCGGTGAGACGTGCAACGCCGGTGCCAGGCCGAAACAAGTCGGCCGCGGCGCAAGGTGCGGGAGCGACCACGGACAGCGCTGCACCTTGCAGTGACGGCAGCGCCGGCGCACGTGGCAGGCACATGATGTGGCGAGCGCTCGCCAAACGCGGCATTCGCCAACACTGAGAGCCTGTGAGGAAATCATCGATGTGCCCGCGGTCGCGACGAAGTGCGGCGGGAGCACCGCTCCCGCCTTCAAGATCGGAAGGCGGAGCGAATGGCATCACTGTTGAGGGGTGGAGCATTGCTCCACCCCTCAGAGTTTTTCGCAGCCTCTGAGGCCCTGGACGTCAGCTCGCTGCACGCGGCCGGCGCGCGGTCACGATCCACGCAGCCGAGCCCATACGCACACCCGCCGGAGTAACGAACGGAGCGATCGCCTCGCGTATCGCAGCGGCCACTCGCGGTCGCAAGGCGGGATCGTTGGCATCGCGCAACGCTTTAGCAGCCGGGCCCATTTGCAGCAGGAACTCCACGGTCTCGTCCAGACCCTGGCCGCCACCGCCGAGCGCAAGCGGTTCGCAGACCGCTTCGAAGGCGACGTTGACGAATCCCGCCAGCGTCAGAATGCCCTCGACCCGGGCAGCATCGGCAAACGCGAACGGTCCAGGCGCGCCGGGCGCGGGCAGCGGCAGGGGTGGCAGGTGTGCTGCGGCCGCTGCCAGGGGCACCACCATCCACGGGTTGTCCTTTAGCGCCTGCCAACAGACGAACGCCAACCGGCCGCCCGGGCGCAGCGCAGCGCACAGGTTAGCAAACGCCTGTTCGGGATGGGCGAAGAACATCACGCCAAAGCGCGAGTAGAGCACATCGAAGGAATCCGGAGGGAACACTTGCGTCTGCGCATCTGCGTTCTCGAAGTGCACGTTGTCCGCGGCCTCTCGCGCGGCCCGCTGGCGAGCGCAGTCGAGCATCGGCTGCGACAGGTCGATGCCGGTGACGTGACCGGTCGCGCCCACCCGCCGCGCCAATTGCACCGTCGTATGGCCACAGCCGCAGCCGATATCCAGCACCCGTTCCCCGGCGCCGATCGCCGCCCGGTCCATCGCCATCGCGCCCAGCGGCCCGATCTGCGCGTCGATGAGCGGTTGCACCGCCACCCACTTTTCGCCGGCAATGTCGTTCCAGTACTGAATCTGCTCTGCGTTCGGCCCACTCACGGCAAGTCCCATTCTCGGCTCCTTTCAGCAGCGCTGGGGATAGCAGGTTTGCGGCGGCAGCGGGATAGGGGCGGCGGCACCCGGGTGCCGGATATCGGCGCCGTTGAATTCGTGCCCGCGCCTGTGGCAACTGAATGGGGCCGGCGCCCGCAAGACCGGCGGCAAGGCCAGGGAGGACGACAGCTATGGAAGAAATCCGCTTCGACGACTTGGAACGGCTCCGCGCACACGTGAGCGAGGAATTCGGCGCATGGGGGCCGGAGATCGAGATCACCCAAGCCATGATCAACCAGTTCGCCGAGCTCACCGGCGACCATCAGTGGATTCACGTCGATGTCGAACGCTGCAAGCGCGAGAGCCCGTTCAAGCAGCCGATTGCACACGGCTTCTTGACGCTCAGCTTGCTGCCCGCGTTGCGCGCGGCCGCTGACTTCCGCATCGCTGGCTACGGCAACGTGACCAACTATGGCGCCGAGAAGCTGCGCTTCGTCAGTCCGGTGCCGGCCGGCAGCAAGGTGCGCGCGCGCTCACGCTTGGCGGCGGTGGAGGCGAAGCCGAAAGGGACGCAGCTGACGCAGGAAATCGCCGTGCACGTCGCCGGCAACGACCGGCCGGCGTTGCTGTACACGATGCTGCTGCTCTATCACCCGCCGGCAAAGTGAGCCGTGCCGAGTGCCGCCGGCTGGTCACAACAAGTGCATCACCGGCACCCGTGCGAGGCCGAAGGTATCGGCGACGCCAGGGTGGGTGACGTGGCCGCCGAGCGTGTTGACCCCGCGCTGGAGCGCGGGGTCGGATTCGAGCGCGCGGCGCAGTCCCTTGTTGGCCAAATCGAGGGCGTACGACAAGGTGGCGTTGGTCAGAGCGTAGGTCGAGGTGTGCGGCACGACGCCGGGCATGTTGGTCACGCAGTAGTGGACGATTCGCTCCTCGACGTAGATGGGGTCGTGGTGTGAGGTCGGGCGGGAGGTTTCGGCGCAACCCCCTTGGTCGATGGCGATGTCGACCAGCGCGGCACCGGGCTTCATCGCCCGCAGCAGCTTGCGCCGGATGAGTTTGGGGGCCTTGGCGCCGGGGATCAGCACCGCCCCGATAACGAGGTCCGCATTCAGCACTTCCTCTTCGATGTTGGCGGTGTTTGACATCACCGTGGTGACGTGGCCGCCGAGGATGTCGTGGAGGTAGCGCAGCTTGGCCGGGTTCTTGTCGATGATGCTGACGTGGGCGCCGACGCCGACGGCGACCTGGCAGGCATTGGCGCCGGCGACACCGGCGCCGATGACCACTACTTTCGCCGGGCGCACACCCGAGGCGCCGCCGAGTAACACCCCGCAGCCGCCGTTGGGCGCCTGCAAGCACCAGGCGCCGACCTGGATCGAAAGCCGTCCGGCGATCTCGCTCATCGGCGCCAGTAAGGGCAGGGTGCCGTCATCGAGCTCGATGGTCTCGTAGCCGATGGCGGTGACCTTGCGCCGCTGCAGTTCCCGGGTCAGCGCCTGAGCGGCGGCAAGATGCAGGTAGGTGAACAGGATCAAGCCCTCGCGCAGGTAGCGGTACTCCGGCGGCAACGGCTCCTTGACCTTGAGAATCATGTCTGCCCGCCGCCAGACCTCGCGCTGCGCCGTGATCTGCGCCCCTGCCGCACGGTAGCCTTGGTCGGGGATGCCGCTTCCCAGACCCGCGCCCCGCTCCACCAGCACGCGGTGCCCATGCGCCACCAGGGCGCTCACCCCGCTGGGCGTGATCGCCACCCGATTCTCTTCCGGCTTGATCTCCTTTGGAACGCCGATGATCATGGGCGAGCAAACTAAATCGGCGCGCGCGAAACGTAAAGGGGGCAGGCGATGCATATTGTCGCCCGGGTAGTGAAACGCGCGCTGAGCCCGCCGCGGCGTGCTGTGCCGCACACTGTCAGCGACCGACCGCACTCGCCCGTGAACTCCTTTTCGTCTATGGTCAACCGCTCAGTACGGGCGCGGCGCGGACGGGCGGACATGGAGGAGAGACAGTGGGCAGTGAGCGAGTGAACCCAACCGAAGTGCGCGAAGTCGGCAGCGTGAAGAGTTGGGATATCGAGGCCGATGTCGTCGTCGTCGGTTTGGGCTGTGCCGGTGCCTGTGCCGCGATCGAGGCTGCGGAGGCCGGCGCCGAGGTGCTGGTGCTCGAGCGCGCCGGTGGCGGCGGCGGCACGTCGGCGAACTCCGGCGGACTGATATACATGGGCGGCGGCACGCCGGTGCAGCGCGCCTGTGGCTTCGACGACACCCCCGAAGAGATGTTCCAGTTCCTGCTGGCGGCCCTGGGGCCTGAGCCTGACGAGGCCAAGCTGCGGCTCTTCTGCGGCGAGAGCGTGGCGCACTTCAACTGGTTCGAAAGCCACGGCGTACCGTTCAAGTACACCTTCTACCCCGAGCCCGGTACTGAAGCGCCGAGCGACGACTGCCTGGTCTACTCGGGCGGTGAGGACACCTTCCCGTTCAACCGCATCGCCCGGCCGGCGCCGCGGGCGCACAAGCCGCGACATCCGGCGGCGGCGGGCGGCTTCTTGATGCAGAAGCTGGTCGCCGCCGCCGAGCGCAGCGGCGCTCGCATCGTGTGCGATGCCCGCGCCGAGACCCTCGTCATTGACCGCGACGGCGCAGTGGCGGGCCTGGTGCTCTGGCGCGACCTGCGCGAGCAGTACGTGCGCGCCCGCCGCGGTGTCATTCTGACTGCCGGTGGCTTCATCAACAACCGCGACATGGTGGCGCGCCACAGCCCGCGTATCTGGCAGTGCAGTTTCAAGCTCGGCGTCGAAGGTGACGACGGCCGCGCCATCCGCATGGCCATGGGCGCCGGTGCCGACATCATCCACATGGACGCCGCGGAAGTGGCCATCCCGCTGACGCCGCCGCGCCGGCTGATGCGCGGCATCGTCGTCAACCGCTTCGGCCAGCGCTTCATCAACGAAGATACCTATTACGGCCGCGTGGGCCAGGAGGCGCTCTTCAAGCACGATGGCCATATCTACCTGATCGCCGACACCGCCATCTACGAACGCAACATGATCGGGTTCGAGCCCACGTACGTCGAGGACACGATCGCGGAACTGGAGCAGAGCATGGGCTTGCCGGCGGCGTCACTGCAAACCACCGTCGAGTATTACAACCGCTTCGCCGCCCGCGGCGAGGACCCGCTGTTCCACAAGCTGCCCGAATTCATCCAGCCGCTAACCACGCCGCCGTACGCCGCCATCGATTGCCGCCCCGAGCGGGTGCTGTGGGCCACCTTCACCCTCGGCGGCTTGCACACGTTGCCGACCGGCGAAGTGCTGGACCCGGACGGCCGCCTCATTCCCGGTCTCTACGCCGCCGGGCGGACCACCTCGGGCATCGCGGCCTGGGGCTACTGTAGCGGCATTTCACTCGGCGACGGCACCTTCTTCGGCCGCCAAGCCGGCTGCCGAGCAGCAGCGGCGCTGCGCTAGCAGCCGGCGGGCTGGCTTCAGCCGCCGAGCAGCACCGCCTGGGCGTGCATGGTGTCCATGTATTCCTTGAGCTGGACGATCTTGCCGTCGCGCACGATCACTAGGAAGTGATACTGATTGTGATATCTCTTGCCGCTGGCGTGGCGCCCGTCTGATTCGGCCTCGACCGCGACCCGCTCGCCTTCGGCGGTCATGGCGGTGATGGTGAACTGTAAGCCGTCGGGAAACAGACCGAGGATCTGATCCATGCCCTGTAACGCTTGGGTCTTGTTGAAGGTACCCGAGAACGGCAGAGTCCCGGCCGTCCACAGGGTGAAGTCGTCTGCGTACATCTCGGCAACGGCGGCAGCGTCGGCGCGGCTGAGCGCGGCGAAGAGTGCGCGCGTGATCTGCTTGTTCTGTTCGCTCTCGCTCATGGCGTAGTCCTCCCGCAGTCTCATAGCGCGGGCTGACGCCCGCAACCCAAAGCTCGACAGGGGTATTCCGTCATGCCCGCAATCCTTAAGCGGGCATCCAGGGGCGGTGGGGCTCCGGATGGATTCCCGCCTTCGCGGGAAGGACGGAGGGAAATCTGCGCGCGACGCCAGGACTTTCGGCCATAGTTTCAGATCTTGTCCATTACCTGCCGGCGAAAGCGCTCGAACCAGCGGCGCGCCTCCTCCAAGTCGGGCGCTGGCACCGCCACCACCATGCGCTCGACCCCGGCGGCCGCGAGCTGTTCGGCGTGCTTGATCTCGGGCAGCCCGACGCAAGTCAACGGGATGGCCCCCGGGTCACGCCCGTGGCGCTGTGCCTCCGCGGTCATGATTGCGCGCAGCCCGGCGAGCTGAGAACCGAAGACGCCCAGCGGGAAGAAGCCGTTGCCGAGACGGCCGGCGCGGCGCGCCGCCGCCGCTGAATGCCCGCCAACGATTATTGGCACCCCGCCCGCTTGCACCGGGGTAGGCCGCGATACGACCCGATCGAAATTGACGAACTCGCCGTGGAAGCTTGCGATCGGCTCGCGCCAGAGCGTGCGCATGACCGCGATGTACTCGTCGGCGCGGCGACCGCGGGTGTGGAAGTCGGTGCCGAGCGCTTGCGCCTCCTCGCGTACCCAGCCCACACCGATGCCCAACTCGACCCGTCCGCCGGAGAGGCGGTCCATCGTGGCCAGCTCCTTGGCTAGAATCAGCGGGTTGCGCTGCGGCAGGATGAGCACGCCGGTGGCCAAGCGGATCGTGCGCGTGTGTGCAGCCACGTAAGTCAGCCACAGTAACGGATCGGGCTGAACTACCTCCGCGGTGAACGGCGAACGGCCACTGGGGTCGTAAGGGTAGACGGAGTCGTATTCCACCGCCATGACCACGTGCTCGACCACCCAGATGGACTCGAAGCCGTACTGCTCGGCCATCTGAGCCAAGGCCACGCTGTAGTCCGGCGACTCCAGCGGGGCCCGGCCGTACGGCGGGATGACTCCGAATTTCATCGCTTCACGCACACTCGATCTTGGCCGTGCCCGGGTGTCACTCGCAGTGCTGCGCCGCCGGCCTCACGACAGCGCCAGCCAAAGTAGCAGCAGCACGGTCGCCACCGGCCACACCCACGCCAGCTCGCCCGGACCGCCCGCGCCGGTTCTGGCGGCGGTGCGCCGGAGACGGATGAGGTGGTAAGTGGCCGTGGCGGCGCGCAGCGCCTCGTCGGTTATGCGCAGCGGATCAATGCCGGCGGCGCGGGCGGCGAGGCCGCTGTTCAGTAACACCGCGCGCAGCCACTCGCTCTGCGCGCCAGCGCCGGCAAGCTCCTCGGCCGTTGCGGCCCACCAGCCTTCGGGCAGCCACAGCTCGACCTGCGGCTGCGCCAGAATGTTGCGGTACCAGTCGGAGCCGCTGCCGAAGCCGGCAAGGCAGTAGACGTCGCCGCTGATGATCGCGTAGTTCAGCGGCGTGAAGCGGCGCCGGCCGCTGCGGCGGCCGGTATGGACCAGCACCATGATCCGTCCGCCGAGCGCGGGCCAGGCATTGACCCAAGCCCCCAGCCCCAAGCGCCACAACAGCAACATGAAGCGGTTGAAGTACTTGAATCCGCGGCGCAGCCGTTCTTCCACTGGCACGATCGATCTCCGTCCGAGTCACGTCACCGCGGACCCCGCGCAGCGCACGTGCGCGGGAATGATGTCGGTGATCGGCAGCTGGGCCGGGCGCAGTGCCACCTCACATACGCTTACTCCGGGCTCAGCCTGCGAGCGCACGACGACGAAGCTGGCCCCGGCGCGCTCGGCAATCGCACGATCGAACGCCATCAGCCGATAACAGGCCGCGGTGTCGCCGCTGCCGCGCAAGGGGCAATGCACGCGCACTTCAGCCCAGACGGTGTCGCCGTCGATGCGGGTGATGGGCACGAGCGCCGGCGAGCCGAAGGCGCTCTGCCAGGCGCGGCCAATGCCCGCTGAAGTGGTTTGGCGGCGCACGCCGTGCACCCGCGCGGCAGCCGTGCCGAGCCAGCCGACTAGACACTGCGTCGGCCGTCGCAGCGGTGCCCGCCGAACCAGCGCGGCCAAGACCACCAGCCCGGCATTGAACGCGGCCGTCTCGACGGCGCGGAGGAGGGAGCGGGTTCGCATGCAGCACGTGAGCCAATAGCTGGCGCAACGGCCGGTGGTATAACTTGGGGGGCAGGATGGGCGCAAGCTGGCGGCGCGGAACGCTCCCGGCTCAGCCCTGCAGCAGCGCTACGACCTCCCGCGCGCGCCGGGCGTCCTCGGCCGAGCGCAGCGGGAAGTCGGTGGGCAAGTTAATGGTGGTCAAGACCCCGCCCCAGCGCTCCTTCAAGAGCGCGCCGATTTCGTCGAGGTGGCCGATCGTGCCGAACTCCTGCGCCATCTCGTCGGGGACGAGCTTCGTCATTTCGTCCCACTTGCTCTCGAGCGACAGCGCGTGCAGCCGCAGACCGAGATCGCCGTAGCCGTGGGCGGCGAAGATCGGGTGATAGGTGCGGGTCGAGCCGTAGAACGCAACCCGGCGCTTGAGCAGTTGCTTCTCCCGCTGCAGCTCTTCCTGGTTGCGGCCGGTGACAATAATGGGCGCGCCGGTGATGTCGATGCCGGCCGGCTGGCGGCCGGCTTTGCGCGCCCCGGCGGCCACCTGGGGCAACATCACCTCGCGGATGTACTTGGCGGTGCACGCGGGATGGGGAAACACGCCGTCGCACAGCTCGCCGGCGAGCCGTGACATGTAGTTGTTGACGGCGGCGAGCTGGAGCGGAATATGCGGGTGCGCGATCGCGCCCGCGGTAAACACCGGCGGTGACATGGTGTACTGGTAGTGCTTGCCCTTGAAGTACGTCGGCTGCTTGTTGTCCTGGAAGGTCTTGAAGATGGCCTGCAAGCAGAGCACGTACTCGCGCATGCGCGGTCCCGGCGCCGCCGTCCATGGCACACCGTAGCGCCGCTCGTTGTGGCCCTTGACCTGGGTGCCGAGGCCGAGGTGGAAGCGCCCGCCGGAGAAGCGCTGGAGATCCCACGCCATTTGCGCCACCACCATCGGACTGCGCGGGAAAGCCACCGCCACGCCGGTGCTGAGCTTGATTCGCCCGGTGTGCTCGGCGGCGATGAGCAACGGGAAGAACGGATCGTGGCCGGCGGTCTCGGCGGACAGGATGCTGTCGAATCCGAGCTCCTCCAGCCGGCGCGCGGCGGCGGCGATGCCGGCGACGCCGAGCGATAGCGGCTCCTCGGTGAAGCTGTAGCCTTCAATCAAGGCGATGCCGACTTTCACTTGCTCCTCCAAGCAGGGGCGAGGACCCGCGTGCGGGTGGTCATGCTTTCTCCATCTCTACCGGCGCTCCGCGCGGCGAATGTCCGGGCGAGCCGTAGAACATGCGATAGTGAATGTGGCCATAGCCGCCGGCGAGATGAATGGGCTTCCACGGCGCCTCGACCGGGTCCTGCTGCCCCTGCCAGTTCTTGAACTGGAAGGGCTCCCAGGCGTGGTAGATGATGACCTCGCCCGGCCGCACCGAGGGCGAGGTCTTAGCAATGGCTTCGAACTCACCGGCGTCGTTGTGGACGCGGATGCGGTCACCGTCCTGGATCCCGCGCGGATCACAGTCGAGCGGGCTGACGTAGCAGACCGGCTCGCCCCGCTGCAGTCGCAGCATGAAGCGATGATCGCGCCAGATGGCGTGGATACTCCAGCGAGTGTGGCCGCCGTTGATGCGCAGCGGATACTTGCTGCCGGCGTGGGGCGGGTCCTTGTGCACCGGCAGTGCCTCGCCGGCCTCCAGGTACCACTCGTGGTCGAGGTAGAACTGCTGCCTGCCGGTGAGTGTCGGCCACGGCACCTTGCCTTCAACGAACCAGCGGTGCGTCCAGTGCGTGTCCTGGGGATCGTAGTCACTACAGGTTTGATAGATCGGCGAAGGGCGCGCGGCCCCAACGATGCGCACCGCGCCCAGGCGCACCGCCTCGGCGCCGCTGATGTTGCCGACGCTGGGGCTGTTGCTCATGATGTCGTCGATCAACTTGACCGGGTCCTGGGGGTCACGCGGATCATAGTGGCCGTTGGCGGTGTAATGGTCATAAGCCTTAGTGAGATCGAGGGGCTCGTCGTTGTAACCGCGCACCAGGCCGACGTTGCGCTCGCCGGCGCGCTGAGCGATGCGCTCGGCGAGCAAGGCAAAGATCTCCCAGTTCGGCTTGGCCTCACCCCGCGGCTTGGCCGCCTGGTCAGACAAAATGACGTAGGAGACGTAGCTCTGGGCGTACTTGATGCCGTGCTGCTCGTAGTAGCCGGCGGTCGGTAGCACGTAATCGGCGTACATCGTCGTCGTGCTCATGCGGAAGTTCACCGAAACAATGCAGTCGAGCTTCTTGAACAGGTGCTTCTTGGCGTACTGCGGCGCCGGCCAGCGGCGCAACGGGTTGGAGCCGGTGAAGATGAGTGCGCGCGGGCGGCGGTCGGGCCGGGGATGCACCTTGGTCCAGCCGCGCTCGATCGACAGCTTCATGTACTCGTCCATCCCGCGCGGCAGTGCCGGGTCGACCAAATCCTTGCGCGACCACAGCTCGCGGTAGCCGCCGTGGACGTAGAGGAACGGCATCAGCGGGGTGTTGGGCGCTTTCTCGCTGTGCTGGGTGTACAGGTCCTCGTAATCGCGAGGGGTCAGGCCACGGATGGCCTTGGGAATTATCCGCAACATTTCGAGCGTGCTCATCTTGGAGCCGGTCATCTTCTCCTGGCCGTCCAAGGCCCACCAAGCGGCCACGCGCAAGCCGCTGCCGGGTTTGCCCTGATTGGCGGTGAGCGCCAGGAGCAGGATCATGGTGCGCTGGAACAGATCGCTGTGGTGGTGCTTGCACGCGCCCCACGAGGCGAAGATCATGGCGTTGTTGGCGGCGGCCACTTCGTGCGCGAATTGCCGGATCAACGCCGGCGACAGCGTGGTGATCTGGCTGGCTTTCTCCGGCGTGTAGTCGGCCAGTTGTGCGCGCAGTCGTTCGAAGACCGGCTTGACCTGGACCTGCCGGCCGCCGGCCAGCTTCACCGTGAACTCTCCGGTGAGCGCGGGTTTAAGCGCGCCCAGCGCCAACGAGCGCCCGCCGTCGCCTTCGCAGCCCGGCACCCGTACGGGTTTCCCCGTGGCTTCGTCCCAGAAATAGAAGAGGTTGTCCGCGCCGCCGGCACGGAGGTCGGACTGGCGCAGGAAGCGGCCGGTGTCTTCGCGTACCAGGATGGGCAGATCGGTCTGCTCGCGGATGAAGTCGGCTTTGTAGAGGTTCTCGTCGATGATGACCTTGGCCGCCGCCAAGCCCAGCGCGGCGTCGCTCTCGGGCTTGATGTTCATCCACATGTCGGCGTGGATAGCGCTGGCGTTGTAATCGGGGCCGATCACCACCACCTTGGCGCCGCGGTAACGGGCCTCGTACATGAAGTGGACCTCGGGGATACGAGTGTAGACCGGGTTGCCGATCCAGACGATGATGTAATCGGAACGAAACCAATCGTCCGCGGTTCCCTCGCAATTGTACATGCCCCAGGTTTGCACGCAGCCCATGGGCATGTCGCCGACTCCGGACCACGAATCGAGGACGGTGGCACCGATCGCATCGGTGAGGCGCATCTCACCGGCGGTCTCCGGGCCGTAGCCGGCATTGGTAGTGCCGTGATCATGAACGATGGACTCGCTGCCCTCGGCCACGGCCGCATCGATTAACTTGTCGGCGATTTCGGTCACCGCTTGATCCCAGGAGATCCGCTCCCACTTGCCCTCGCCGCGCTCGCCCGTGCGCTTGAGCGGATAGAGCAGCCGCGTGTGACCGGCTTCGAGGTCGCTGTAGCAAGCACCTTTCTGGCAGCCGCGCGGGTTGAAGTCGGGCACGTCAGTACGCGGCCGCTCGTAGACCGCGTTCTGCTCTTCCTTCCAGACGATGCCGTCCTTGACGAACGCGTTCCACGAGCACGCCGACACGCAATTGGCCCGGGTGTGAGTGGTCTTGGCGACGCGATCCCACACCCACCGTTGGCGATAGATATCCTCCCACGTGCGATAGATCGGCGGCCCCCCCACCGCCTGCGCATCGGCGGCCGCGGCGGCGCTCGCACCGAGCTGCGGCTGTAAGCGCTGCAAGCCGAGAGCGAGTGTGGTCGCGCCCGCACCGATCAAGAAATCCCGTCGCGAAATCTGCATTGACGCCAAGTTACCCATGCTGCGTTCCTCTTACCGTTGCTACTGACTCGGCCCTCAAAAGAAGTGGTTCAGCGATCGTCCCAAACGCCTGTTTGGTAACATTTTGCCAGAAAACGACCACCGACAAATGTCATGACTTGGCCTGCCCAAAGGCGGTCGGCGTTGCCGGCCGACGCAGTGCTCGAGGTGTAAACGGGCGCTGAAGGCAAAGACCGCGAGGGGCTTCATGCTGAGAAGCGAGGCGACGGAGAACCAGATCACAGATGTGCACATCCCCGCGACCGGCAAGTTGTCAGAAGAATCGGTCACGGCTTCGGTCGGAAGCCAACGACCCCGGGCGGGCCCGCACGCTTTGGGCAGCTTTCTGCCCAAGCGGCATAATGCCGCGATCCTGCAAGGAGGCCGAGACAAACCTCGCAGCCCCGCGGCATGGCCGCAGAATTCGCTTGAAAAAGTTTAAGTGCCCATGGTAACCGTGATTGTCGGTCGGCAATGCGAATCGCATGGTAGCGCCAAAGAGCAGATATCGAGCCCGCGCACGGGCTACCAGCCGTGCCGCGTGGTGGCGCCGCCGGTCTTGAAGAGAGAGAGCTCGTGATCAGATCAGAGGGATCGCTGCCTGAGGCAGCACGCCAGTCGCATGGCATTAGTTCGCCCAGTGAACCACGGGTTCGCGGCGATGGCGACCTGGTGGTGGTGCAGCCGGCGGTGTTGGCAACGGTCGATCACACCTTCGGCAACATCTTCCAGCGCCTGTACCACCTGATTCGTACCGCTGCGAGCGGCAACAGCGGAGCGCTGACGACGTTGGAGACGTCGGTGCGCGAACTGCAATCACTGCTGGAGCTTTTCGTTGATTACGTGGCGCCGACGCCGATGGCTATGCGCTGCCTGAGGATGAGCGATGTCGCCACCAGCTTTCGACGCCACCTCGACGATGGCGTGGGCGCAGGGCGCGTAGATGTTGTCGTGAGTGAGACGGCTGGCGCGACGGTGACTGCGGACCCCGCCTGTCTGGCGCGGGTTTTCCGCCTGCTAGCGCAGTCCTTGTGTGCCAGTGCGAGTCCGGCCGGCGTGCGGGCGGCTTGTGGGTTGTCTTCTGAGGAGGGGGGACACTTCGAAATCAGCGTCGTCGGCCCGGGTTCCGTGGCGACACCACTAACCGAATTACGCTGGGCGCTGGCGCAGAAACTGATCGAACTCCAAGGCGGAGATCTGCGTCAGGAGGTCAACGAGGGTGGGCAGCGATGGACCATCCGGTTGCCGCAAGGGGTGGCATGACACCGCAGATTCTCGTTGTCGATGACGACCCGCTCATCTTGGAGCAGCTGGAAACGCTGCTGGCGGGGCAGACCTATCGCATCACGACCGCCGGCGATGCCGCTCAGGCGTTGCAGAACCTCTCCGAGCGGGAGTTCACGCTCGCGGTGGTTGATATGAAGATTCCGGGCAGCGACGGCATCGCGCTGACGCGAGAAATCCGCGAGCGGTGGCCGAGCGTCGACGTGGTGATGATAACCGGTTACGGCAGCATTCGTGGAGCCGTGGAGGCGATGAAGCACGGGGCCAGCGATTACATCACCAAGCCTTTCGAGCCGGAGGAGATCCTGCTCGCGATTCAAAAGGTCTTGGAGCGGCGCCGGCTAATCGATGAGATCGAATACCTGCGCAAGCAGCTCTCGGATCGCTACACCTTCGGCAACATGGTGACCCGTAACCCGGCCATGATCGAGGTCTTCTCTACCATCGAGATGCTGGCGCAAAACGATGTGACGGTGTTGGTCTGCGGTGAGTCGGGCACCGGCAAAGAACTGGTGGCGCGGGCTATCCATTTTCAAGGTAAGCGGCGCGCCGGGCGCTTTGTGGCCATAAATTGTGCGGCGTTGCCGGAGCCGCTGCTGGAGAGCGAGCTGTTCGGTTTCGAACGCGGCGCCTTCACCGGTGCGCTGCAAGACCGTGTCG
Source organism: Deltaproteobacteria bacterium (assembly GCA_016210005.1). NCBI lineage: Bacteria > Pseudomonadati > Myxococcota > Myxococcia > Deltaproteobacteria bacterium. Next base: position 28,538 of record JACQVA010000008.1, read on the forward strand.
GCAAGATCGAGTTGGCCAACGGCGGCACACTGTTCCTGGACGAGGTCGAAAGCATCCCGTTGGCGATGCAGGTGAAGCTGTTGCGGGTGTTGCAAGATCGCGCGATCGAGAAGCTCGGCGGCAACAAGATCGTACTCGTGGACATGCGCGTGGTCGCGGCTACCAACCGCGACTTGGCCGCGCTGGTGGCGAGCGGGCAGCTGCGCGAGGACTTCTACTACCGCATCAACGTCGTTCCCGTTCAGCTACCGCCGTTGCGCGAACGCCTGGAGGACATTGCGCTCTTGGTTGCCGACTTCCTGCGCAACAATCTCTTGGCGCGCGAAAAAGGCATCAACCGGCTCTCTGAGCGAGCGCTAGCTCAACTAATGGGCCACTCCTGGCCCGGCAACGTGCGCGAGCTGCTCAACGTGCTGGAGCGCGCGGTGTTGCGCGCCAAGGGCGATACCGTGCGCGAGGTCGATATCCCGGGCGAGATCAGTTCGCCCAATAGCCGCCGGTCGGGGGCGGACTACCAAGCGCCGTTGCGCGAGTTCTTGCGCCGCGCGGAACGGGAGTACCTCAACCACGTGCTGGCTCGTTACCACGGCGGCATCGGGCCGAGCGCTCGCCACGCGATGGTTGATCAGGCCACGCTCCACCGCAAGATCAAGGCCCACGGGCTGCACGCTGGGGAGTTTCGCGCCAACGGTCGCACCGAGGGCGGCGGGAGGCCGGCATGAGTCTGGCGCGGATGCAGTGCCTGGCAGAGCTGCAAGCGGAAAACCGGTGCTTTGCCACGACAGTTGGTGGAGCGCCTGCCTCGCTGCCGTGTGTATCGCCGGCGGCGTTCATTGACCACTCATGGCACAGCTGTTGCGCCACAACGACACGGGGATGATCCATGTACTGTGACTTCTACCAGATGTCGGAGCGCCCATTTAACGTGACTCCCGATCCCAAATGCCTCTACCTTAACGCACGCTATCGGGAGGCATTGGCGGCGCTCCAGTACGGCATCTCGCAGCGCAAAGGATTCATTACGCTCATCGGCGAAGCGGGCACCGGCAAGACGACTTTGCTCAAGCGGCTGCTCGACGAGTTCGACCAAAAGACCCGCTCGGTCTTCATCTTCAATACGCACGTCTCGTTCGAGGAGATACTCGAGTACATCTTCGCCGAGTTCGATCTCCCCGTCCACAACGGCAAGAAGCTCTACATGCTGCAGCGGTTGAACACCTTCCTGCTCGAAGAGCTGCGCGGGGGCGGCAACGTGGCGTTGCTGATCGACGAGGCCCAAGACCTCGACTTCGCTGTCCTCGAAGACTTGCGCCTGCTCTCCAACTTGGAAACCGCGAAGGAGAAGATCTTGCAAATCGTTCTCTCCGGCCAGCCCGAGTTGGGCGAGAAGCTGAATAACCCGAACTTGCGGCAGCTGCGCCAGCGCATAGCCGTCAGCTGCCGGCTGCAACCGCTGTCGCGGGAGGAGCTTGGTGAGTACGTTCAGTACCGGCTGCATGCCGTCGGGTGCAGTGATCTGAAGCTCTTCTCGCGCGATGCCGAGGATCAGCTCTACCATTTTTCGCACGGCATTCCGCGGCTGATAAATGTGGTGTGCGACAATGCCTTAGTGATCGGCTACGCGCTGGGGAAAAAGCGCATCGGCGGAGATGTTATCAGCGAGGCGGCGGCCGATCTGATGCCGCTGCAAGAGGTGCGCGAGATTGTGGTTCCTAAAGACGTCCCGCCCGCGCCGGTGGTGGCCGCGGGTGTGCCGTTGCCATCGCGCGCCCGCATCGGGCTGATAGCGATGGTGCTGGTGGCGATTGCCGTCGGGCTGCTATCCGTCGGGCGCAGCATGTTGCAGCGCCCGGACGGCGGCGAACCGGCCGCCGGTAGCGCCGAACGGGGGGCAGCGGTGGCGCGGCCGCCCGAGGTGATTCGCCCCGGTTCCCGGGCGGCTGAGCCGGTGGTGGAGCCGGCGCCGCCCGAGGCCGCCGGGCGCGGTGTGGTACGCCCGCTCGAGGTGCCGGCACCGGCGCCGGCGCAAGAAGCACCGGCCGACTCGCCGTTTTCGGATGCGGGCGCGGCGAGCGCGCCGGTGTCGCAGGTGGCGGCGCAGCGGTTCGAGCGCGTTGCCCCTAGTGCTGACGAGCCACCGCCTGCCGCCGCTGCTAATAAAGCCGGCGAACCGGAGCAGCTTGCTAGCGTTGACGCGGTGCCCCACCCCGAGCCGATGGTCTCCGAGCCGATTGCCTCCGAGGCGCCACCGCTGGCTAACGGGCGCGAACGCGCGCGGGCGGCAGATGAGCCCCGCCCACAGCGCGCTGCCGAGCGTGCCGCGGTGGCCAGTGCCCCATCGGCGACGACGCTATGGGATGCGGAAGCTGCACCGGTGCCGGCGCCCGTGCCGGCACCGGTCGCGCTGCCGCCAGAGGAGGGCGAGGCGGGAGTGATGCGGCTGGCGACCAACCAGATGGAGCGGGTGATCGTGCAGCCGGGCGACTCGGTATCTCGGATCGCGCTCAAGAAGTATGGCCAGGCCAACTACACCATCCTCGACTTGCTGAAGCTGGCCAACCCGAACTTGCGCGATGTCAATGTCATCGCCGTCGGTCAGGCGTTGCAGCTGCCGGACTTGAGCGAAAGCTCGGTGGTATCGGCCGGCGATCGTCGTTTCGGTGTCCTGGTCTACTCGACCACCGAAGCGGCGCGCGCCGCGGCGTTGGACGCCGCGTTGCGGGCACGGGGCCAGCGCAGCCGAGTGAGCCGCGCTGAGTTAGGCGCCGGCCGCCCGATCTTTCGGGTTGTGATCGAAGGCTTTGCGGAGCGAAACGCTGCCGCCGCGGCCAGCAAGGAAGTCCAGCGCTTGTTTCGTGAGGACAGCCGCATGGCGCTGCTGGTGCGCTAGAGGTCCAGGCATGCAGTGCGAGAGCCGCCAATGGTTTGTGGTGCGCACCAAGGTGCGCCGCGAGGAGTACGCCGAATGGCAGCTGGCGCGGCGTGGGGTGCATACGTTCTTGCCGCGTATCTGCGAGAGTGTGCGCGCCGGAATCCATTCGGTGGTTGGCCCGCTGTTCCCGGGCTACCTGCTTGTCCAGATAGATCTTGAGACCCAGTATTTCGACGTAGTGTGGACGCCCGGAGTCAACAAGTTCGTGGCGTTCGGTGGTGTGCCGTGTCCGCTAGAAGACGCGGTGGTGGAATATTTGCGCGCACGCGCCGGGGCCGACGGGGTCATCCATGCTTACCCCGTGTTCCGGCAGGGGGACCGGGTGCGAGTGAAGTACGGACCGTTCGTGGGACTCGAGGGCATCATCGAGAGTCACGCGAGCGGGCGCGGTCGGGTGCGGATACTGATGGAGCTGCTGCGGCGGCAGACGTGCGTAGAGCTGCCGCAGGAGTTCGTCGACCGCATGCCGGCGTAGCCGGCCGCGCACAGCATCTGCTGTCGCGGCCGGCATTGGCAATGGAGTTCTAGACTCCGCGGGGTGGGCCAGAACGGGCCTTATGGGCGGAGCTATATCCGCCGGCCATGGCAAAGGCAGTACGAAAGGATAATCGTGACATCCGATTCGAGTGATTCAGTGGTGGGGCAGCTGATTGCCGGCCTCCTTGGTGGGGCGGTTGGTGGGGCTTTGATTGGCCTCGGGGAGGTGGCGCTGATCGTCTTCACGAGCGCTCCGCCGGAGGAGTATTGGCTGGTTCCTTACGCGGTGATTGCATACGGATCGCTTGGGCTGGTGTTAGCGGCGGGCGGCGCGCTGGTGCGACTGGTGGCCGTGCGCGCTGGCTCGGCAGCGGCTGGCTTTTCCGCTGGCGTGGCGATCGCTGTGGCGCTGCTGCTGATGGTCGTCGGCCGCTACCACGTCATCCAGCGCGTTTTCCACGAGGAGTTGGTGACCGCCTCGCCGGCCGGTCTCGGGGTTCACGCAGGGATCGTGACCGGCGGTGTAGTCATCGCCTGGTTGATCGCACGGCTTTGCCGCTTGCTCTACAGCGGCGGGCGAATGGGTGGTGCGTTTGCGACCCTCGCGCTGTTGCTCGCGGGCAGTGTCGGGCTGGCGTTGGCGACCGCGCCGACCGCGCCAGCCGCAGCCGCTGGGCGTAAGTCCACCGCCAGCGGGCCGAACGTGATCTTCATCGTGCTGGACACGTTGCGGGCGGATGCGCTGAGCTGTTACGGCGGCAAGGCCGGACAGACCCCGGCGCTGGATGCGTTTGCGCGCGATGGCGTGCTATTCGAGCACGCCTACGCCCAATCCAGTTGGACACGGCCATCGATCGCCAGCATGCTTACCGGTGTCTATCCTTCGGTCCACGGTGCCGTCCATAAGATGGACATGCTGCCGGAGCGGGCGTTGACGCTGGCGGAGGTCTTCGCTGCGGCCGGATACTGGACCGCGGGAATTGTGACCAATATCAATGTGGCCCCGATCTTCAATTTCCAGCAAGGCTTCGGCGAATATCACTACCTGGAGCCGGAATTCTACTTCTGGGCGACCGACTCGGCCACTCGCCTGGCCATCTACAAGGGCCTGCGCACCGCTCGCGAGCGCTTGGGCGCGAGCCGCATGTACTTCTATAACTACTACCAGGACGCCGAAGTGGTTGGGCAGGCGGTGGGCAAGTGGCTGGAGCAGCGGCCGCCGCAGCCGTTCTTCCTGCTCATTCACTACATGGATCCGCACGACCCGTTCTTCGCCATTCCGTACAACGGCTACGGCATCGCCCGGGCCAATACCCCGTCACCACCCGCGTCGCGCCGGGCCGAAGTGCACGACCTTTACTTGCAAGACGTTTCCTATCTCGATACCCACCTCGGCCGCTTGTTCGATCAGCTGCGCCAGCTCAAGCTCTATGACGACAGCGTTATCGCCATCGTCGCAGATCATGGTGAGGAGTTCTTGGAGCACGGTGGCTGGTGGCACGGCACCACGTTGTATGAGGAAGGCGTGCGCGTGCCGCTGCTCATCAAGCGGGCCCGTGAAGCGAACTCCGGGACGCGACGGAGCGAAATCGCTCGCACCATCGACGTTGCGTCTACGATGGTGGCGGCAGCCGGTATGGCGGTACCGGAGCGGTTCATGGGCCGTGACCTGTTCGGCTCGGTGGCTGGGGAGCCGCTGTACGCGGAGGAGGATCTTGAAGGCAACGTCCTGGCATCTATCCGGGTTGGCAATTGGAAGCTCATCACCGCTAATCCCGGCAATCCGCGCGGGTTGGCTCCGGTAGAGATGTACGATCTGGGCGCTGACCCAGCGGAGCAGACCAACCGCGCCGCCAGCGAACCTGCCCGGGCGGCTTCGTTGCTGGAGGAGCTGGGTCGGATGCGGGCCCGCATCGCTGAGGGGCGAGCGCTTCGTCAAAGGCAGGGCTAAGGCGCGCATGTTACTGATCTTCGGTCTCGACGGCGCCACCCTCGAGCTGGTGCGACCATTGGCCGACAAGGGCCTGCTGCCAAACTTGCAGCGGCTGTTTGGTGCCGGTGCCTGGGGGCCGCTGCAATCGACGGTGCCGCCGGCCACCTTTCCAGCGTGGACGACGTTCATGACCGGCGTCAACCCGGGGCGGCATGGGATCTTTGATTTCACCCGCCGCGTTAGCGGCCGGTACGCGGTCGAGTTCGTCAACGGTAGCTTCCGCAAGGTCCCGACAGTGTGGAACCGCCTCAGTGCTGCGGGCAAGCGTGTCGCCGTGCTCGGTGTGCCGGGAACGTATCCACCCGAGCCGCTGAACGGGTGCATGATTAGCGGCTTCGATACACCGGTGACCGTGAGAGCCGACGCCTCGTTTGTCTACCCGCCGGAGTTGGCGCCGCTAGTCGAGGCCAGCGGCGGCTTCCCATTTGCCGACTTCCAGGAGTTCCGCGTCGATCGGCAGTGGTACCGCGAGGCCTTGCGCGGGCTGCTGCAGGGTGTTGCGACCAAGGCGCGACTGGCGACGCGCATATTGCGGCGCGAGCGTTGGGACTGCGCGATGGTGTTGTTCGGCGAGTCCGATACCGTGGCGCACCACTTCTGGCGCCATTGCGACCCCGCCTCGCCGCGCTTCGACGAGAGCGGTGCCGCCGAGTTTGGCGGCGCGATTCGGAGCGTGTATGCGGCCCTCGATTCGGCCATTGGCGACTTGATCGAGGCGAGCCAGCCCGATGCGGTGCTGGTGTGCTCGGACCACGGCTTCGGCGGTGCGGCTACGATTGCCGTGCACTTGAACCGGCAGCTTGAGCAAGCGGGACTGCTGCGCTGGCGCCAGGGCGGCGTGATGGCGCGTGGCGCCGCTATCGGAAAACGGCATCTGCTGCAATGGATGCCGGCGCGAATGCAGGCGCGCTGCTTTCGGCTCGCTGGTGGGCGTGTGGCAGGGGCGGTCGAGTCGGCGGCCCGATTCGGCGCTATTGATTGGGAGCACACACAGGCCTTTTCGGAAGAACTGAATTACTTCCCCTCCGTCTGGCTAAACCTCCGCGACCGGGAGCGGCAGGGAACGGTGGCCGCGGGGCAGTACGAGCAGGTGTGCGCGGCAGTTACGGCAGTGCTGCGTCAGTTGCGAGACCCGGATACGGGTGCAGCGGTTGTCGAGCGAGTGTGGCGGCGCGACCAGGTGTATGAGGGGCCGTGGGTACACCAGGCGCCGGACTTGATCATCGAGTTCGCACTCAAGGACGGCTATTCGTACACCTGCCTGCCCAGTCACGGCGCCGGTGCGCCGCTGCGGCGAATGTCGAGTGCAGAGGTCGCCGGCGGTAAGCTCAGCGGCCTCAGCGGTAGCCATCGGCGCGATGGCCTGTTTGCGCTGGTGGGTCCGGTGACACAGGGAGTCTTTCACGGGGCAACCATCGCCGACATGACCCCAACAATTCTCGCCCTCTGCGGCGTGGCGGTTCCAGAGGGGCTCGATGGGCGGGTTCTGTCGTGCGTCGCCGGGCGATTCACGAAAGCAGTCGCCGGTGGAGAGGATCCGCCGTCCGAGGCAGAGATCGGGTACGACCCGGCGCAGGAGCGCATCGTGGAGGATCGGCTGCGGGCGCTGGGATATATCGAATGAACGGCAGTCGCACAGGTTATCGAATTGCCATGGTGGCGGCTTGCCCGTTTCCCAGCCTGCGCGGTTCGCAGGTGCTGATTCGGGAATTGGCAGAAGCTCTGGCGGCAGCGGGCCACGAAGTTCACGTTGTTGCCTATCCTGCCGGAGAGCATCTGGTTCCGGTCAAGGGCATGGCTATCCACCGAGCCCGGACCTGGTGGGGGTTGGATGGATGCGGCTCGTGGTGGGCGAAGTTGGTGCTCGACGTGGCGTTGATACTCGCCCTCTACCGGGTTGTGCGCGCGCACGCGATCGACGTAATTCACGCTCACAACTATGAGGGTCCGCTGGTGGGTTACGCGGTACGGTGGTTGTTGGGTACGCCGGTCGTGTACCACACTCACAATGCTATGGCAGACGAACTGCCTTACTACTTCCAGGGATCGTTGGCGTCCCGGTTGGCTCGCCGGTTCGGATCGTTGCTGGACAGGGTGGTGCCGTTGGGCGCGGATCATTGTCTGGCCCTCACCGATGAATTGAGTGGGTATCTGCGGCGAAAAGGGGTGCCGCGGCCGCGAATTACGGTGGTACCACCTGCCATCAGCCAGCCGGCGGCTGGGGGTCTGTCCGCTTCACGTCTGTTTCCGCACAATGAAGTGGTCTTGTACGCTGGGAACATCGACCCATACCAGGGAATCGACGTCTTATTGCTGGCTTACGCCCGTTTGCGCGAGCGCCGCCCCGGTGTCCTGTTGGTCATTGCGGCGCATCCGGCGAAGGCGCCGGCGGTTCGCGGGCGGCTGGCAGAGCTGGCGCAGTTGCCTGGCGTCCGCGTGGTGATGGCGCAAACGTTTGGGGCAACTCGGCCGATCCTGAACCGTGCGGACGTGGTTGTGTGCTGTCGCTCGTCTTGGTCTGGATTTCCAATCAAATTGCTGAATTTCATGTCTTTTGGCCGTGCAATCGTGGTATGTAAGAGTGCGGCGAAGGCGGTCAGCGACGGGGTAAGCGGAGTGGTGGTGCCCGATGAGGACGACAAAGCGATGGCCGATGCGATTGAGATGCTTCTTGCGGATGGCCAGCGCAGGGCGGAGTTGGGGGCTGCCGCTCGGAGGGCGGTGCAAAGGGGCCACAGCTGGGCAGTCGCTGTGTCACTGATCGAGACGGTGTACGCGGGGGTCGTCGGGGATGACTCAGCTGGTGGGATAGATGGCGAAAAACGGCGGTTCGGGGGTGTGCAAAATCACTTGATGGCGTCGACCGAAGATCGTATAAGCCCGCGGGCGCAGACCCGGAGGACCGGGAGCGAATGAAGAACGCTGTCGTGAAACGTGTTGGACTGGCGCTCGCGTTAGTCGTGATGATGGGGTGTGGCCGCGCTCGCTCCACCCCGCCCGTGCCGTTGCCGGCTCTGGATGCTTCTGCTCCGGAGGCGAAGACGGCTAGCGAATACCTGATTCAGCCGGGTGACACGTTGCGAGTGAAGTTCCTCTATCACCCCGATTTGGATGTAAGGCTACCCGTGCGCCCTGACGGCAACATCTCCCTACAAATGACCGGCGATATCGCGGCGGCAGGGATGAGCGCGAACCATCTGGCGGAGGTTATCCGGGAGCGCTCAGGCGATCGGCTGCGTGACCCCGAGGTGACGGTGATTGTGGCCGAAATCGGCGAGCAAAAGGTCTATGTTGGCGGCGAAGTGCGACTACCCGGCTTCGTTCCCTATAGGTCCGGTTTGACGCCGCTGCAAGCGATCCTGGATCGTGGCGGGTTTACCGACACCGCCCGCGCCGACAGTGTCGTGCACCTGATGGTTGGAGAGAAGGACTACCAGGCCACGCGCCTGGATCTTACGAAAGTGCTCGAAGGCGAACCCGAGTCCGTGCAGCTAGCAGCCCGCGACATGCTCTACGTGCCGCGAACGACAATTGGTGACATGAACTCGTTTGTTGACCTCTATGTCCGGCGCTTGCTGCCGATCCCGCCGCGGGTGGGTGTGGGTTTTTCGCCGTGACGGCACTGTGAGTTCATCAGCATGGCAGACGAAATTCAAAGACCGCGAAACGGTACAGGTCATGGCAATGGGCACGGCAATACCAACGCCCACGGCAATGGTAACATCCATGGCAACGGTAATGCGCACGGCAACGCTAACGGCTACGGAGGTGGTGGCGGACGGATATTGACGGGCGGCGAGCAGTTGCGCGAAGTGCTGCATGTGTTGTTCAAGCGCTGGCGGATGATCGCGGCGCTCTTTGTGGTGGTGGCCTTACCGGGCTTGGCCGTGTCGACGTGCAGCAAGCCCAAGTACGTGGCCACCGCCAAGGTCCTCATTACCACCCAGCGGGGCGACGCCACCGTTCAGCCAACCGATCTGACGAAGGTGTCTACCCTGGACTTGAACGAGTCGGCCGTGAACTCGGAAGTGCACATCATTCGTAGCCGGCAGATGTTGGATCACGTTGTTCGCGGGCTGACCTATGGCGATAGCAACGGCGACGCGCGGATTGAAAACGTTAGCCTGCAGAATAACGGGGCGGATTTGGGACTGAAGGTGATGGCGCTTGAGCAGGCGCTCGTTGTAACCCCGATCAAGTCTTCTAACGTTATCCAAATCGACTACAAGGCCCAGAGGCCGGAGACCGCGGCGCAGGTGGTCAATCGTGTGGTTGACGAGTACCTCGCGTTTCACGCCGAGGTGCACGGCAACAAGAACCTTTCGCACTTCTACGAAGAGCAGCGCCGGGATCTGGAGAAGCGCTTGCGTGTGTCCGAGGACGCCCTCAAGGAATTCGCGGATCGCGAGGGCATTTCCTCGCCGCGCGAGGAGATTCAGGCCGCGGTCCGCGCGGTGGCTGAGCTCGACACCGCGATGCGGGAGATCAATGCGAGCATCAACGGAGCCGAGGAGAAGATGCGGATAGTCCAGCAGCAGTTTGCGGATCAACCACCGATCATCAAGCGCTATCAGTATCTCGAGGTTAACCCGGTTGTTACCCAGCTGACGCAGCAGTTGGTTGATCGGCAGATCGATCGCGTCAGCCTATTGCGCCGGTACACCGACAAGGATCGCCACGTGCGCGACAATGCCGAGGAGATCGGCGAGTTACAGGACCAGCTGGACGAGGAGCTGCGAGATCACCCAACGGTGGTGGCGCGCCAGATGTTGCGGACCAACCCAGTGCGTGAGGATCGCTTGCGGCTGATGCTGGACCTGGAGAGCTCGCTCAAGGAGCTGCGGGCGCGCCGCGCCACGCTGGAAGAGGAAACGGTTCGTGGCAATCGCCGGCTGATTTCATTGCGGCAGAAGACGCTGGAGTACGATCGGCTCGATCAAGAAGTGAAGAACCGCCGTGACACCTTCGAGCTCTACGTTAAGCGCGAACAGGAAGCCCGCATCAGCGAGGCAATGGATCAGGAGCGGCTGGTAAACGTTGACGTGGTACAGCGGCCGGCACTGCCGCTGCCGCGCACCGACAGCCAGCGGACTTCGGTGTTTCTGTCGCTGATTTCGGGCCTGGCAGTGAGTTTTGGGGCTGCCTTCGGGCTCGAATACCTCAATCGCTCGCTGCGCTCGGAGTACGATGTCGAGCAGCACCTGGGATTGCCGCTGCTTGGCAGCATTAACGACTATTCGCAAGCCTGAGCGCTGCGCTGGGGCGACCACTTGAGCAAGATCTACGAAGCGCTGAAGAAGGCGGAAGAAGAGCGCGAACGCGTGCGCTGGACCGAGCCGGCGCCGGGCGCAGGGGGCGCCGAGCCCGCGTCGCCGCTCGCGCTGCCGCCCACCGATGTCGTCGCCGAGGATTACCAGCGGCTTCGGGCCAGCTTGGTCTCCGGACTGAGCCCCTCCGCGTTGCACACGATCTTGGTTGCTTCTGCGCGCCATGGCGAGGGCGCCAGTACGGTTGCCATCGGTTTGGCCACTGCTCTCGCCAAGGAGCGTGAGACGCGGGTGCTGCTGGTGGAAGGCAACTTGCGCCTGCCCAGTCTGGCCCGGATGCTGCCGGTTGCCCCTAACGGGGGCGTGAGCGATTTCATCAGTGGGCAACGCTCCGCCGAGTCGGTTGTGACCCGAGTGGATGCGCTCAACCTGTCGGTGATTGTGGCAGGTAACCATGCGCGCGGTAGCATCGACCTCGAACAGATCAGCGCGCTGCTGGCACGGCTGCGCCCGCAGTTCGATTTCATTGTGATCGACGCGCCGCCGGTTAACCGCTATGCCGACGCATCAATCTTGGCCCCCAAAGTTGACGGCGTTATCTTGGTTGTGGAAGCTGACCGTACGCCGTTGACCGAGGCCGAGACCGCTAAGCGACAGCTCGACAAAGTCGACGCGCGTATTCTCGGCGTCGTGCTAAACCGGCGCCGCTCATACATCCCGGCCTTTCTCGAAAGCTTGCTGTGATCTTCTTGTGGTAAGCGGATTGACGTGGCTCAAGCTGTTGTAGTTCGTGACCGCGCGGCCGCGGCGTTCCCGCTGGGCCCAATTATAGGGCTGGTGGGGGTCGCGGTGCTGGCGACGCTGGCCGACCTGGCGATTGGCGCTGGCGCCTGGTTCTTCATGGTGGCGGCGCTGCTGGTGCTGGCGTTGGTCATGGCCCGGCCAGAGGTAGGGATCGCGGTTTTCCTGTCGACATTCCTGGTTACATATCCGTCTGTGCTCGCAGGCGCCGGCTATCTGACCATCAATAACGTGCTGGGACTGGTATTCCTGGTGCTCTTGGCCCATCGCGTTTACAGCACCGGCGACTGGTGGTTTGCCCGCAACCCGGAGATGTTGCTCTTCGGCCTCATCGTGCTCAGTTACCTCGCTTCGGGCTACTTCAACGGACCAGACCCGCGCTTGTTGCAGTTGATCGGCCCCTCTGAGCGCAATGAGGCCATGCGCTTGTTCGTTAATCGGGTGGCCTTCGTGCTTTTTGTGATAAATTTCATTCGTACACCGGCGCATATTCGCCTGATATATATGTTGGCGATCTCACTGATGGTTGCCAGCGGCTTGGTCGGCCTGTACGGGGCCTTAAGCGGCGGCGGGCTATACGGTTACCGGGCCAGCACCTTCATCTGGATTATCGCGGCATCCGGTAATCCCAATCGTTTGGCAATGTTCTCGATCATCTCGATGGGCGCGCTGTGGTACTTGTCGCAGCAGGTGTACAGCCGAGTCGGCCGTGCGCTCTTGATCGCAACCATCGTTGCGCTGGTGTTGGCCGTGTTCATGGCGGCCTCGCGCAGCGGGTTGCTGGCGCTGAGCGCCTGCGTGCTCTTCATTCTCGCCGACGAAGGGGCCTCTCCCAGGCGGGTGCTTGGCCTGGTGGCGGCGGGGGTCTTGGCGGTCGTCCTGGTGCTGCAATTTGTGCCCGAAAAGAGCTTGGAGCGCGCTACTACTTTGCCTGGTACCGAGAGGGCGGAGACCGGCGTTGGTTCTGGGTCGCTGGAGCGGCGACGGTATACACTCTCGGTCGGCTATGAGATCGTGAGCGAAAACGTGCTCCTCGGAGTCGGCGTCGGCAACTGGGAAATCACGCGCTTCTTGCGCGACCCGGGGCGCTACACCGCGCCACCGCACAATTCGTATCTGCTGGCGATGGCAGAGGGGGGGCTGTTCTGTTTGCTTGGCTTCGTCGGCTTGTTCTGGCGTACCTGGGGCAACCTGAGCACGGCCCGCCGCCTGCTGCCACCGCCTAGGCAGTTGCGGGACATCAACTGGATGGTCAGCGGGGCTCGGGTCGGTCTGATCGCCGTCGTGGTGTTCTCCATGTTCGCCGACCTGTGGCAGGCGATCCCGCTGTTCTGGTTAGTAGGCCTGGGCGTGACCATGCGACGGTACGCCGAGGCGCGAAGCTACGCGACGGCATGAGCACGTGCGGTAACGGAATGCGGCGGGAGGGCGTGCCCGCTGTGGGGTACCTTTTTCCGGCCTTCCCGGTTCTTCATCAGACCTTTGTGTTGTGGGAGGTCCTGGCGTTGCGCGAGCGCGGCGTGCCGATTCGATTGTATTCCCTCAAGCGGCCGGCGGCCGATGACGCGCAGCAGCCGGAGGCAGCAGCGCTGATGCCGGAAGTGACCTACCTGCCCTGGGCGCTGCACCCGCGCCTGTGGTGGAGTAATGGCATCGCCCTGCTGCGGCGACCCGCACGATATTGGCAGACTGTCGTCGGCTTGGTGCGCGAGTGGTGGCGTGACCGGCAGCTCCTCGGTCAGGAAAGCGAGCCGGAGCAGTTGACGCTGCGCGAGCAGCTCCTCGGCTTCTACAATACCAACGCCGTGCTCTACCTACTGAAGTCTTTGGTGCTGGCGTGGAAGGCGGTGGACCTGGGGCGGGTTCTGGCTCGCGACGGCGTCGGTCATGTCCATGCCCACTGGGCCAGCTATCCGACCACGGTCGCCTATGTCGTGCACCGCCTTTATGGTCTCGAGTTCAGTTTCACAGCGCATGCATACGACGTCTACATGATGCAGTACTTGCTAAGAGAAAAACTGCGCACCGCGAGGTTCACGGTTACCTGCGCGGCCACCAACGCTACCTACCTGGAACATACCTTCGGTGCCGAGCGGCACAAGCTCGTGGTCAACTATCACGGTACCGACCTCCAGCGTTTTGCTCACCGCTCGCGTCCGCCGCGGCCGGTGCCGCTGATTCTCACCTGCGGCCGGTTGGAGCGTTACAAGGGAATTCACATCTTGTTGCAGGCCTGCCGCCAGCTCACGGAAGCGGGTCTGGTGTTCGAGTGCCGAATTGTCGGTGAAGGGCCACAGCGTGGCGATTTTGAAGCGCTGGCGAGGCAATTGGGCCTGTCTGATCGCGTCGAGTTCGTGGGGCCGGTGACCCAGGAGCGGTTGGCGGAAATGATGGCCGAGGCCACGGTATTCGTGCTGGCGAGCGTCGTGGTTCAGCGTTTCGGTAAGCGCGATGTCATCCCCAATGTGCTGGTCGAGGCGTTGGCCTCCCGGGTGCCGGTGGTGGCCTCGGACGTCGGCGGCGTGCGGGAGCTGGTTATCGAGGGCAGCACGGGACGCCTGGTGGCGCCGGGCCGGCCGGTCGAACTGGCCGGGATTATCGCCGAGCTGCTGCGTGACCCTGTCACACGCGAGCGCTTGGCCGCAGAAGGCCAGCGCTACGTTCGGCGCTATTTCGATCGTGAGCGGAATGTCGAGGTGCTCGCCGAACTGCTGCGAGCCGCTACCGGCCGATGCGGGGCGGCAGTTGAAAGCGTGCTGGCCAGGGGCGGCACCGAAGCCCAGCCGTTCTCCGCCAGCGCATGAGCAAAGCCAGCGATGGAAACGGCCTTTGCCAGATTTCTAGCCGGGATCGGACACCGCGTTGTGACCACAGGCAGCGGCGAATGGTTCGATGCCGGTCCGCGGTTCTTCTTGAATCTGCCGTTTCACCGCACCATTACTCCGGCTAGCGCGGAGCTGCGACAGGTGTTCCACGCCGGGGGGGCGCTGGGAGTTAGATTTGTGGCACCGCTCGATGGCCCGGGACGATTGAGTTACCAAATCGTCTGCGATGCCAAGCCCTACGACCTCGAGCAGTTGAGCGCCAACACCCGCAGCAAGATTCGCCGCGGGTTGCGTCGCTGTCACATCGAGCCGGCGCCCTGCGCGCTGGTGGCTGAGCAGGGCTGGCCAGCTCATGTTGACACGCTGCGGCGCCAGGGGCGCTTGGTTCGTGATGACGAAGCGGCGCGGCGACAGTGGCGGCGCTACTGGGCCGCCGCTGCCAGCACGCCTGAAATCACGGTGTGGACGGCCACGGTCGATGGACAACTGGCGGCTTACTTGTTGACCATCGCCATCGAGGATCGCGTCGAGTTCCTCCAGGCACGCTCGTGCGACTCGCTGCTGTCGAGCTATCCGAACAATGCCCTGATCTACGCGGTGACCCGTGACACGCTGGCCCGGGCCGAAGTGAGCGAGATTACCTTTGGGCTGGAGTCCCTCGAAGCGGTGGATGCCCTCGATCAGTTCAAGTTCGCCATGGGCTTTCGCCGCCGCCCACTGCGCCAGCGGGTGGTCACGCGAGCCGGGCTGGGCCGCTTGTTGCAGCACCCAGCCGTGCTCCGAGCGGTGCGCTGGCGGGCGCAGCAACCGGCGGCACACCCGCGCTGGCGGAAGCTGGCGGGCATCATCGAGTTCATGCGTGAGGATGCAACCGCCGCACCGTCTCACGGCGCGACCACGGCGGTCCACTAGAGTACCTGTCGGATGGGTTCAGCATGACGGCGGCGAGTTCAGGAATGGCGGTGGCGACCGAAGCGAAGCCAAGCATCGGCTTGATGCGGCCCGAGCACGTGGCGACCGTGGCCCGTCTGCACCGCGAGACGTTTCCCGACGAGCTGTTGCCACAGCTGGGTCCGGCGGTGATGGATGTGCTCTATCGCAGTTACCTCGACAGCCCCCGGGGGGTAGCGGTGGCGGCCACCCAAGACGGCGAGGTGGCAGGCTTTGCCACCGGCGCCATCGGCCCCGGGTTCGTGCGAGAAGTGGTGCGTCGTCACTGGAAGTTGATCGCGGCTGCGGCCCTGCGGGCGGCGGTGCGGTCTCCGCGCCTGCTCCGTGAGTTGACAGCGGTGACGCAGCGCTTGCCGGACCCCTTTCCCGGGGATCCGGCACGACGCTTCTACTGGCGCATCTTGGTGGTTGCGCCGGCATGGCGCGGGCAGCGACTGGCCATGCCGCTGGTGCGGGCGATCTTGCTCGAAGCGCGCCGGCGCGGTGCCCACGACGTCTTTTCGCCTGTCTATGACTACAACAGGCCCTCGATCCGCTTGCACGAAATCCTCGGGTTCGAGAGCTACCCGGCGGCGCCCGGGTTGCATTTCTATCGCTTGGAGTTGGCCCGCCTAGGGGAGGAGTGAGATGAGCGTGGGGGTGAGCTTCAAGGAGTGGGCAGGGCCAAGGCCGCGAGCAACCAGCAGCGGCCTGCGCCCGCCGTTGGGTTCGATGCGCGGTTCGTGTGGGAGATGCCATGGCAGCGAGTGATCCGATCCCGTTTCACCGGCCGCCGATCGGCGAAGAAGAAATCGCCGCGGTGGTGGAGGCGCTGCGCTCGGGCTGGCTGACGATGGGGCCGAAGACGCGCGCCTTCGAGGAAGCCTTCGCCGCCGCGATCGGGGCGCGGCATGCCATCGCGGTGAGTTCCTGCACCGCGGCGCTGCACCTCGGGCTCAACGCGCTCGGCGTCGGGCCCGGCGACGAGGTCATCACTTCCACCTACACATTCACCGCCACCGCCGCCACCATTGTGCACGCCGGAGCGCGGCCGGTGTTGGCCGATTGCACCGCCGACACGCTCAACCTCGACCTCGATGACGTACGGCGCAAGATCACAGCGCGCACCAAGGCTATCGTCCCCGTACATTTCGCGGGCCAACCGGTCGATATGGACGGGGTTGCGGCTGTGGCCAAAGAACACGGCCTGGTGGTTCTCGAGGACGCCGCACACGCGTTGCCGGCCGCGTTCAACGGCCGGCCGATCGGAACCATCAGTCCGCTGACCGCCTTTAGCTTCTACGCCACCAAGAACATCACCACCGGCGAAGGGGGCATGCTGACCACCGCCGATGACGACATCGCCGACTGTTTGCGTACGCGGCGTTTGCATGGCATGAGCCGCGACGCTTGGCGCCGGTATAGCGCGGAGGGGTCGTGGCGGTATGACGTGGCCTACCCCGGCTTCAAGTACAACATGACCGACTTGAACGCCGCCCTCGGCTTGGTCCAGTTGAAAAAGATGGAGCGCTTCCGCCAGGCGCGCGAGTCGCTGGCGCAACGCTACACGGCGTGCTTTCGCGCGGTGGAGGAGGTGCAGGGGCCGGCGGTGCAGCCGAACCGGCTGCATGCTTGGCATCTCTACGTGCTGCGCATTCTGCCGGCTGCCCGAATCACGCGCGACCAGCTGATCGAGGAACTCAAACAAGCCGGCATCGGCACCAGCCAACACTTCATCCCGGTCCACCTGCATTCATATTACCAGCAAGCCCTCGGCGTGCGGCCCGAGGATTTTCCGGTGGCTACCACCGTTGCCGAACAGAGCCTGTCGCTGCCGTTGTATCCGGATCTGAGTGCACAGGACGCTGAGCGGATTGCGTCCACCGTTATTCGCTTGGTTCGGGGGTAGAGGGGAGTTCGACTATGAAGCGGGCCGTTGACTTGACTCTGGCGCTGGCCGGGTTGGTGTTCTTGCTCCCGCTCATGGCGCTGGTGGCGTTGCTGATCAAGCTCGACTCCGCCGGCCCGGTGTTCTTTCGCCAGCGACGCGTGGGGCGCGACGCCAAGCCGTTCGAGATCTACAAATTCCGGACGATGGTCGTGGGTGCCTATCAGATGGGCTCACGTCTGACGACCAAGCGCGATCCGCGCGTGACCCGCGTC
This sequence comes from Deltaproteobacteria bacterium, assembly GCA_016210005.1. Taxonomy (NCBI): domain Bacteria; kingdom Pseudomonadati; phylum Myxococcota; class Myxococcia; species Deltaproteobacteria bacterium. The sequence continues at coordinate 45,926 of JACQVA010000008.1, forward strand.
GGGCAGATCCTACGGTGGTTCAAGATCGATGAGCTGCCCCAACTCCTCAACGTGGTGAGCGGCGAGATGAGCCTGATCGGCCCCCGGCCCGAGGACCCGTACTTCGTGCAGTTCTACTCAGCGGCGCAGCGGGCGGCGCTGTCGGTACGGCCCGGAATTGTCGGACCGAGCCAGATCTCAGGGCGCGACGAGCTGGAGAGCTATCCCGAGGGCTTGAAAGACACCGAAGGGTACTACGTGGACCATATTCTGCCCGATAAGCTCGCGCGCGACCTCGAGTACATCCGCAACGCCACGCTGATGGGGGACATCAAGTTGCTGCTGCACGGCGTCTGGGTCACTGTCCTGGGTGCAATCAAGACCAAGTACCTGTGGCGGCGCCGCAAGCGCATCGCTTTGATGGCGGCCGACCTGGCATTGGTGGCGGTGGCCTATTGGGCAGCGGTCCTAATCCGCTACGAAGGGGCGTGGCCCGATGACGCGGCATTTGCGCTGACGCCGTTGCTGATCATCGTCCTCGTCCGGCCGGTTTCCTTGATGTACTACGGTGCCTACCAGGGCATTTCAGCCTACTTCGGCCTGTGGGACGTGGTGGCCTTGGTCAAAGCCGTCTCTTTCAGCGCGGTGGTCGCCGCCGGCCTGACGTTCTTTCTGGGCTTTCAGAAGTTTCCCCGCTCGGTGTTCGCGATTGATTGGGCCCTGGTCCTTCTGCTCATGGGGAACTTGCGCTACGGCCTGCGCGGCTGGGCGCGCCGCGGCGTGCACCAGCACCGCCCACGCAAGCAAAAGGCCCTCATCGTCGGTGCCGGCAGCGGCGGCGAGCAAATCAGCCGCATGTTGCTGGAAGATCCGTTGTCGCCCTACCGCCCGATCGGGTTCATCGATGAATCAGCCGAACGGTGGGGCTCGCTGATCCACGGCATCCGGGTGCTGGGCGGGAGCGCCGAGCTGGCGCTGGCGTTGTCGGCCAATGGCGTCAAAGCCGTGTTCGTGTGCCCGTCGGATTTACACGACGGCATGGCCGAGGACGTGATAACGACTTGCGAACGGGCGGGCGTTGACTACCGCATTGTCCCCGCCTTGACCGACTTATTGAATACCGACGGCTTCACGGTGGAACGGCCGGGCTACGGCGCGCAGCGCAGTGTGGCGTCGGTGTGAAAGCGTATCACAAGAAGGGAACAGGGCATGTCGCAGGATCTCGTGCTGGTAACCGGAGGCGCCGGTTATGTTGGTTCACATCTGGTCCGTAAACTGTTGGCCGATGGCTTCCGGGTGCGGATCTTGGACAATCTCCTTTACGGCGAGCACGGCATCGCCGATCTCCGTTCTGACCCGCGGCTTCAGGTGAGCGTAGGCGACATCTGCAGCCTGCGCGACGTTGCCCGTGCGGTGCAGGGGGTGCGCGCGGTGGTGGCTTTGGCGGCGGTGGTCGGTGATCCGGCGTGTGAGGTCGACCCTCAGGAGACCATGCGAATAAACTTCGAGTCGACCCGCTGTATGCTCGACGCCTGCCGCGAGGCGGGGGTGCGGCGGTTGGTGTTCGCCTCGTCGTGCAGCGTTTATGGGGCGAATGGCCAGGAGCTGTTACACGAGGGCTCTCATCTCAACCCGGTGTCGCTGTACGCGCGCACGCGCATCATGTCGGAGAACGTGTTGCTGCAGGAGCGTGGTCCGGTCGAGGTAATCATTTTGCGCCTGGCGACAGTCTGTGGGCAATCAACGCGCATGCGCTTCGATCTGATGGTGAACACGATCACGGCCCGCGCCGCTCGCGAGGGCAGAGTGCGGATCGTCGGGGTCGAACAGTGGCGCCCGCACTTGCACGTCCGCGACGCAGCCGCGGCGTTTGCTCGGGCTGTCGAAGCGCCGAGCGCGGCGGCCCAGGGAGGCATCTTCAACGTCGGCCACGAATCGCAGAATTTCACCATCGGTGATGTGGCCGAGAAGGTCGTGCAGCACCTGCCCGATACCGTCGTCGAGTATGCTAACGGCACCGGCGACCGCCGCAGTTATCGCGTCAGCTTCGAGCGCGTCCGCGAGCAGCTCGGCTTTGTCCCACAGTTCACGGTCGACGACGCGATTCGAGAGATTCGCACTCTGCTGACCAACGGGGCGATCGCCGATATCGACGACGCTCAGTTCCACAACGTGAAATGGCTGCGGCGGACGGGCCTGCGCCCGGCGGCGGCGCCGGGCTGACCGCGCATGCAGTCTCGCCCTCGCGTGACGGCCGCACTGATCGGATGCGGCCGCATCGCACAGGTGCACCAGCAGTACCTGGCCACAGTGCCGGAGGCGGAGCTGGTGGCGGTGTGCGACGCCGACGCCGGCGCGCGGGCGGCGATGAGCGCCCGCGCCGCGGTGCCGCCGTACGCCTCGCTGGAACAGCTGCTGGCAGCCGCTGCACCCCAGGTGGTCCACATCCTAACCCCGCCGCCAACCCACGCGCCGCTGGCGCTGCAAGCGCTGGCGGCCGGTGCTCACGTGCTGATCGAGAAGCCGATGGCGCTATCTGCCGCCGACGCGGATAGCCTGGTGGCGGCGGCGCACCGAAATAATTGTATTGTTACCGCAGATCATAATCGGTGGTTCGATCCGGTGGTGCAGCGGGCGCGGGCGCTGCTCGCCAGCGGCGCGCTCGGTACCCTCACCGGGGTCGAGATCTTCCAGGGCGCGGTCGGTGAGGGCGACGCCGCGGCGCTGGGCTGGAAGACGGCCTTGCCGGGCGGCCCGCTGCACGACGTCGCTCCGCATCCGCTCTATTTTCTGCGCCACTTCCTGGGCCCGATTGCTACCTTCGAGGTGATGGCAGAGCGCGACGCCAACGGAAACGTGGCCGAGGCGCGGGCGATCGCCCGGGGTGAAGCCGGGTGGGGGACGGTGACTCTGTCGCTGCGCGCACGCCCGGCCAGCAATTGGGTGCGGTTGCTGGGTTCGGTCGCCACCGCCGAGATCAACCTCAACCACATGACCTTGGTGGTCTATCGCGACCACCAGGTGTCGAAGCTGATCGGCAAGGTCCTGCCCAACCTCGACGTGGCCTGGCAGCTGGTGCGCGACACCGCGCGCAACGGGATGGAGTTCGTGCGCGGGAAGCAGCGTTTCTATCCCGGCATTGGCGCACACCTGCGCGAGTTCTATCGCTGTGTGGCGGGCGGTTTGCCGGCGCCGGTGAGCGCCGAGGCGGCCCGCGACGTGGTCGCCATGTGCGAGCAGACTTTGGCGGCGAACGGTGCCTCGCAGCCGGCTCGGGCGGTTGGCCTGTGAGAGCGCTGGTTACAGGCGCCGCCGGGTTTCTCGGGCGCCACGTAGTTGCACGACTACTGGCAGAGCAGGTGGCGGTGCGCGCGCTGGTGCGCCGCGAGCACGCCGCGCTGCCGGCGGCCGCCGAGCAGATCGTCGGTGATATCTGCGACGAGGGGGCGGTGGCCCGCGCCGTGGCGGGCGTGGACTGGGTGATCCACACGGCCGCGCGGGTGGCCACCAGCGGTACGTGGGCGGAATTCGAGGCGGCTAACGTCGCCGGTACCGAGTTGGTCTTGCGCACTGCCGCCGCCGCCGGGGTGGCGCGCGTGGTGCACGTGAGTTCTTTGAGCGTCTACGCGGTGCCGGCGAACGGGGTCACGATCACTGAGGACAGCCCGTACGAAGCCGGTGCCGGCGAGCGGGGCTTCTACTCGAAGTCGAAGTTGATCGCCGATCGCCTGGTCATGCAGGCTGCGCACGGCGGCGCCCCGGCCACCGTGGTGCGGCCGGGGCTGTTGTACGGGCCGGGCCGCCGGCCGCCGTTGGCGCGCCAGGCGGTGGCGCTCGGACCAGCGCGCGTCATCCTCGGCAGCCGAAAGTATCTGATGCCGATGAGCTACGTCGAAAACACGGCCGCGGCGCTGCTGCTAGCGGCACGGGCCGAAGGTGCAGCGGGCAGAGCTTACACCGTGGTCGATGCCAACGTACCCCACGCCGAGTATGCGCGGCGTTATCGCCAAGCCGCCGGCCAGCAGTGGCAGGCGGTATATGTGCCGGCCGGATTACTCATGCCGTTGGCTCGCTGTGCCGAGCTGGCGAGTGCCGTCATCCGTCGTGCCGCGCCGCTTACCCGGCACCAACTCCGCCGCGCCACTTGGAGTGCCTTCTACGACTGTGCTCGGGCTGAGCGCGAGCTGGGCTGGCGCCCGCAAGTGGATCTCGAGGAAGGATTGCGCCGCAGCTTTGCGGCAATTGACTGATGCCGCTTGCAGCGCCGGCCGAAATCCAGGGCTACTATCGTGACCGCGAGGTGGTGGCGCGCTACCTCGAACGTCGCACCGCGCAGCCGCTCAACGGTACGTTGCACGCGGCGCAAGTGCGCTTCCTGCGCCGCCTGATCGCCGAGCGCGCTCCGCAACGTGTGCTCGAGATTGCCCCCGGACCGGCTCGTTTGACCGCTGAGCTGCCGCTGCCTGGTCTCGGTCTGGCCCTTGAGTACAGCGAAGGCATGCTGGCGGCTGCTAGTGACCGGATTACACCCACCTCCCATTGGCGCCTGGCCCGCGCCGACGCATTCCACCTGCCGGTGCGCGACGGCCAGGCCGACTTGGTGTTTACGTTGCGATTCATTCGCCGCTTTCAAGCCGCCGACCGGCAGCGGGTGTACGCCGAGATCCATCGTGTGCTCAAACCCGGCGGCAGCTTGGTGTTGGATGCGCAGAACCGGGCGGTGGCGCTGCCCCATCGGCTCGAACGGGGCTTGGAAAAATATCCGGTGCACGACGAGCTATATGATCGGCCGCAGCTCGAGGCGGAGTTAGTGGCGGCCGGTTTTCGCGTGCGGCACCTCGAAGGCATGATCCGGCACGCGCGGCTCCAGCGCTCACTCAACCGGTTGCGGCGAGTACGCCTCAGTGCGGTCGCGCGAGCGTTGATCGCGGTTTTGGAGCACGTACCGAGCGCCAATCCGTCGACCTGGATGGTGTTGTGCGAGAAGACAGGCTGAGCGATGGCGCGGACGGTCGGTAAGAACGCCCTCTATACCCTGATTGCCGGACTCGGCTCGTTCGCCATGGGTTTGGGCACAGGCATCATCACCGCGCGCATGCTCGGGCCGCACGACCGCGGCATCTTCTCGCTGGTGTCGGTGCTGCCGCATACCGTTGTGGCCTTCGTCAAGCTGGGCATGGCGCAGGGCAGCATTTACGCCATTCGCCGCCAGCGTGCCGACCCTGGCGCCGTGGCGGGGCAGCTCCTGCTGGCGGCGTTCGCCATCAGCCTGCCGGTTATGGCCGGCGTGTATGTGTACAAGGCGCAGGCAGCGCGGCTGCTGCTCGCAGGGGCTAACCCGCTGTACTTCCTGCTGGCACTGCCGCTGATCCCGCTGCTGTTGCTCGAGAGCTATTTCTTCGGCGTACTACAGGCGGTGGACCGCTTCGGTATCTTCAATCGCCGCCGTTTGCTGGCGGGGGCCGGCGGCCTGATCGGCATGCTGCTGGCCCTGGTGATCTGGCGCGGCGGCTTGACGGCGGCCATTCTCGTCTCGGTCGGCATTACCGCGCTACTCGATCTCTGGCTGATCGTCACGGTGGCGCGCGTGTGTGGGATGCATTTCCGCTGGGACGGCAAGTTGGCGCGCGGGCTGCTGAGCTTCGGCCTGAAGTCCCATCTGCAGACAATCGCCACCCACATGCACTTCCGCGCCGACTTGTACTTGGTTGCGCTGCTGCTAAACCCCACCGACGTCGCATTCTACTCGATTGCGTCACGACTGGCGGAGGTGATTCTGTTCGTTCCCGAGTCGCTGGGCTTGGTGGTCTACCCGAAGCAGGCGGGCTCCTCTAAGGCGGTGTTGGAAGACCTCACCGCCGCCTCGTGCCGGCACGTGGCGCTGATGACAGTGCTGGCGGGGCTAGCGCTGGTAGCTGTCGGGCCTTGGCTGGTGGTGGTGTGGTACGGGCGCGATTACGCCCCGGCGGGTGCGCCTCTGTTCTATGTCGTGCCGGGCGTGATCATGATGTCGCTCTTCTTCATGTTGTCGCGCAGCTTCACCAGCCAGAATCGGCAAGAGATCAACATCGTCGCTTCGGGCGTGGCGCTGGGGTGCAATGTGCTGTTCAACATCTACCTCATCCCCCGCATGGGCATCTCCGGAGCTGGCTTGTCGACTGCCCTTTCGTATTCGCTGGCCACGCTGATCCTGGCGCGCGTATACCTCAAGGAGTCGGGGAAGACAGTTCGTGATCTGCTGGTAATCAAGCGTGATGATCTGGTGCTCTACCGCCAGCTGCTGGCCGAAGTGATCGGCCGCCGTGGCAGCATTCGGCCGGCAGTGGCGACGCAAGGCGGTGCTCGTTGATGGCCGAGCTTCGGTTCAATTTGGCCGGTGCCGGCGGGTCGCTGCGCAGTCACTACGCGCCCTTCATGGCGTATGCCGAACAGCATCTGTTGCCGCTGCGGATCGCCGCAGGCGAGGTGGCGCCCGTCATCGACGCGGTGCTGGAGTGGCATGAGAGCCCGCCCCCGCAGGACCGCCACACGGCCGAACCGGAATTGGCCGGGCTGGAGCGCCTGGATCGCGATCTCTACGTCGGGCCGGGGCGCGTCTGCTGGTTTCGCATCGATGACTTCCGGGACTTGCACCTGCGCTTTGATTGGGACGGCCGGCAGCTACACGTCCACGGGCACTACTACTTCTACCTCAGCCGCGACCGGCTGCGCGACCGCACCAAACGTTGGTGGGCCGGCGCGCGCCTGCGGGCGCAACGGCTGAATCGGTTCACCACCTTGCTCTACTATCTGGCCTACTATCCCGCGTTCTGGTGGTGCGAAACGCAGATGGGCTTTCACCCGATTCATGCGGCCGGGGCGGTGACCGATGCCGGTGCAGTTGTGCTGGCCGGGCCGAGTGGGGTCGGGAAGTCGACCCTCGCCCTGGCGCTGGCGGCGCAGCCGGCGCAGCTGTTGTCTGAAACGTTTCTGCTGCATCGTGGCGCAACGCTGCGCCCGGTGCGGGAGCCGCTGCTGCTTGATGAATGGAGCCGCTCATGGCTGGGCAGTGCCATGAGCGGCCTCGAACCGCTGCGCGCGGGCTTCGTGTTCAGCCGCAACGGCTACCATCGACTGGCGGGGTTGGCCGAAGAAGGCCGGGCGGCGGCGGTGCTCTTGCCGCGCCGGGCGCCGCGCACCTACGTGCGGGCGATCAGCGCCGAAGAGGCCCATCAGCGCCTCAGTGCCGCCAACCAGATTGTGAAGGATATGCGGCGCTATTGGGCGTTTGCCGCCGCGCTCGATCCGCTGGCGCCGAGTGGGCTGATGGCGCAGCGCGAGGCGGAGCTGGCTCGGCTGACCGCCGGAGCCCGCTGCGGCGAATTCGGCCTCGGCCCCGAGCTGAAACTCGGGGATGCGGTGCGCCAGGTGCGCGAGTTCCTGAGCGCCGAGTCTCTCCCTGTGACGCGGCGAGCGCGGTGCGCATGAGGCCGTTGCGGGTGATGTTCATCGAAGCGTCCAGCGGGGGGGTGGTTGGGGGTTCGCTGACCGGACTTTACCACCTGATCCGCGGGCTCGACCGGAGCGCGTTTGCCTGCAGCATGGTGCTGTATGAACCGAAGACGATCGAGGCCGATCTGGCGGCGCTCGGCGTGCCCGTCTATCACGTGTCGCGCCGGCGAGTCCCGAAGCAGCATGCGCTGTTGGGTGTCCAGAGCTACCAGCGCGCCAAGCGCGTCGGCGTGATTGCGCGCGGCCTGCGTTGCGGCCGCCAAGCGGTACGACTGGCAGTCGAGGAAGGCCCGGCTGCGCTGGGCTTACGCCGCGTCATTCGCCGTGAGCGGCCCGACGTGTTGCACTTGGGCAACGGACTGCGTGCCAACTTCGATGCCGTGCTGGCTGCCCGCTTAACCGGTACGCCGGTGGTTTGCCACATCAAGGGTTTCGAGAAGTACAGCACGCGCGAGCGGTTTGCTGCCGCCAAGATCGACGCCCTGGTATGCATGACCCAGGCGGTACAGGCGCACTGCGCCGCGAACGGTGTGGTCGCCCGGCGCAACGAGGTGGTTTACGACGCGCTCGACGAGGACGGCTTTTGCCCGGCTCGCAGCCCGGCGCAGGTGCGCGCCGAGCTGCCCGGGCTGGCGCCGCAAACACCGTGCGCCGGGATCGTCGGCAACATCCAGGAGTGGAAAGGGCAAGCGGTAGTGGTGGAAGCCATGGCGCTGGTGCACCGGCGCGTTCCGCAAGCCCGCTGTCTCATTGTCGGCGGAGCACATCGTGCGGGTGCCGCCTACGAGCTGGAGCTGCGCCGGCGTGTGCGCGAGGCCGGCTTGGAGAACGTGGTTCACTTCACCGGGTTTCGTGCCGATATCGCCGACGTCATCAACGCGCTCGACGTCGTCGTCCATGCCTCGGTGCGCCCGGAGCCGTTCGGCCGAGTGATTCTCGAAGGCATGCTGCTGCGCAAGCCGGTGGTGGCGGCAGCGGCCGGCGGCGTACCGGAGTTGATCGCCGACGGCGACACCGGCTTCCTGGTGCCCCCGGGCGATGCGGCGGCGCTGGCCGAGCGGCTGATCACACTGCTGGGCGACCCGGAGCTGCGCCAGCGGATCGGCTCGCGGGCCCAGGCCTGGGCCCGCGAGCGCTTCAGTCTGGCCCACCACGTCGCCAGCATGACCGGCATCTACCATGAAGTGACTAGGACACACTGATTATGCGAATTCTCGGCATCTCGTGCTTCTATCATGACGCCGCGGCGGCGTTGCTCGACGACGGCGTCTTGGTGGCGGCGGCGGAGGAAGAGCGCTTCTCGCGCAAGAAGCACGATTACGACTTCCCGGCATTGGCGATCCGGTTCTGCCTGGCGCAGGCCGGCATCACCACCGCTGACCTCGACTATGTCGTCTTCTACGAGAAGCCGTTCGTCAAGTTCGAGCGCATCCTGACCACGGCGCTGCAAGTCGTGCCCAAGTCGTGGAAGGTGTTCGGCGATGCCATGACGACATGGCTGCTCGACAAGCTGTGGGTAAAAAACCTCATCAGCAAAGAGCTGGGTGTACCACCGTCGAAGATCCTGTTCAGCGAGCATCACCTGTCGCACGCCGCCAGCACCTTTCTTTGTTCGCCCTTTGATGAAGCGGCGGTGCTGACGATTGACGGCGTCGGCGAGTGGGCGACTGCCACCATGGGGCGTGGAAAGGGCACCGACTTGCAGTTGCTGCGTGAGATCCGCTTTCCGCACTCGGTCGGCCTGCTCTACAGCGCGTTCACCGCGTTCTTGGGCTTCGAGGTCAACGAGGGCGAATACAAAGTCATGGGCATGGCGCCTTACGGCAAGCCGCGCTACCTCGACAAAGTCCACAAGCTCATTCAGCTCGGCCGTGATGGCAGCATCTGGCTCGATATGGATTACTTCTGCTTCCACCACTCCTCGCACCAGACCTACAAGCCGAAGTTCACCGAGCTGTTTGGCGAACCGCGCGATCCCTCGTGGCACTTCTTCACCGAAAGCTCGGGCTATCCGTCGTACTTCGAGCCCAAACCGGCCAACTACGGCGAGTTGGCCAAGAAGAACGAGTACTACGCGGACGTGGCCGCCAGTATTCAACAGGTTACCGAAGAGATCGTCCTGGCCATGGCGCGCCGGCTCCACGAAGAGACCGGACTCGACAAGCTCTGTCTGGCTGGCGGGGTGGCGTTGAACAGTGTGGCGAACGGGCGGGTGCAGCGTGAAACCCCGTTCAAGCAGCTCTTCATCCAGCCGGCCGCGGGTGACGGAGGCGGGGCGCTGGGCGCGGCGCTCTACGCCTATAATTGCGTCTTGGGCCGGCCCCGTAAGTTTGTGATGCGCCATGCTTACTGGGGGCAGGAGTTCGGCGCCGGCCCGATCAACGACTTCGTACGTTCCACCGGGGCGCCGGCGCAGACCTTTAATAAGGAAGAGGACCTCCTCGACCGGGTGGTGGAGGAGTTGCAGGCGGGGCGCGTGGTCGGGTGGTACCAAGGCCGCTTCGAATGGGGGCCGCGGGCGCTCGGCGCCCGCAGCATCATCGCCGATCCGCGCCGCGCTGACATGAAGGAAGTCGTCAACGTCAAGATCAAGTTCCGCGAGCCGTTCCGCCCGTTTGCGCCGTCGGTGTTGGCGGACGCCGCCGAGCGCTTTTTCGACTTACCCGATGCGCCGTCGCACTATCCCGCTCGCTTCATGCTGTATGTAGTCGATGTCAAGAACGGCCAGGGCGACGTCGTCCCTGCGATCACGCACGTGGACGGCACGGCGCGCTTGCAGACCGTGCACCGAGCGGAGAGCCCGCTCTACTACCGCTTGATCGAGCGCTTCGGCGCCGCGACCGGTGTGCCGGTAATCATGAACACCTCGTTCAACCTGAAAGGCGAGCCAATTGTGACCACCCCAGCCAATGCTTTCAGTACCTTTCAGCGCAGCGGCATGGATACGCTGGTGCTGGGCAACACCGTGGTCTCGAAAGCGTAGTGCGCGGCCGTGACGCGCGGGCAGGAGGTGAGCGCGTGGGCGCTGTTGCTGCTGCTGGGGCTGCTTCTGGGCGGCGGCCTGGTCGAAGCCGGCGTCCGCGTCTTGCATCTCGTGCCCGATCGCTTTTGGGAGCCGGATGCGAAGCTGGGGTGGCGGCACAGCGCTGGCAGGACCGGCTGGTGGACGCAAGAGGACCGGGAGTTCCTGGTCCCGATCAGTATAAGTCGGCAGGGACTGCGCGATGTCGAGCACGCGTATGCCAAGCCTGCCGGAGTGACGCGAGTGTTGCTGTTGGGAGACTCGTTCATTGAGGCATTGCAAGTGCCACTGGCAGCGACCGTAGCACGGCGACTAGAGGCGCATCTCGGGGCAACGACCGAAGTCATCAACGCCGGCGTCAGCGGCTATGGCACCGCCAGTGAGTTGCTGTTTCTACGCGATCAAGGGTTGCGCTACGCCCCCGACGTCGTGCTGCTGGCCTTCTATCCGGGTAATGACGTGAAGAACAACAGTGCGACGCTCGAAGACATCCTGCCACCGGTTTATGACGGCGGCGGCAAGCTGGAACGGGTGACGGCTCCACTCGAAGGGTTCGCGCGCGCGCGCACGGGTTGGCGCGATCACGTACAGGCATATCGCTACACCCGCCAACTGCTGCTGCGTCACCCGGAGCTGACGGCGCCCTTGCGCCGCCTCGGGGTGGCGGCAAGCCTGGATGCCCCGCGCGCGGCGAGGGAGCGCGACGGTGTGCCGGTTGACTACTGGGTTTATGCCCCTGAGCCCAGCGCCGAGTGGGAAGACGCTTGGCGGCGCACGGAGTCGTTGCTCGCCGCCGTGCGCGCTACGGCGATCAGTGCCGGGAGCCGGTTCGCGATCGCGGTCATTCCCAGCCGCTATCAGATCTATCCCGAGCTCTGGGCGGAAACGCTCGCCGCGCATCCGGCGATGCAGGGACGGGCGTGGGAGTTGGCCGGTCCAACTCGGCGCTTGCTACGGTGGTGCGAAACGCAGGGCGTGCCCTGCCTCGACTTGGCGGCGGGTTTGGTGGCGGCGGTGAAGACGAGCGCGCCGTTGTACTTCCACCACGATGGCCATTGGACCGCTGCCGGGCACGAAACGGTAGCGCAACAGCTGAAGAACTTCTTGCGCGAGCGGCAGCTCGTGTCAGTGCAGGAGGCAGAGACGCATGAGCTTCATTGAAGGACTCCGCAACCGCTTGGGCATCGCCGGCGAGCTGCTGTCATTCCTTTGGCAGCGCAAGCTGTGGTGGATGATTCCGATGGTCTTCGTGCTGCTAGTGTTCGGCGGCCTCATGGTCACCGCCCAGAGCACGGCGCTGGGGCCGTTCATCTATACGCTGTTCTAGTGGGACAATCGGTAAGCCATGTCGGTCTATTTCGCGAAGAAGGACCATGATTGACCGATACGGAAAATCCCTGCTCCTGGCAGTCGCGCTCTTGGGGCTTAGTGCGCCAATGGTGCAAGCTGCGCCGGTCCTGTTTGTTCGCACGACCGGTGACGACGGGGCGGATGGGTTGTCGCCCGCTACCGCCCTGCAGAGCATCCGTTCGGCGGTGCAGCGCCTAAGTGAAAGCGGCGGACAGGTGATCGTAGGCCCAGGCACATATGTCGAAGGGGATATCTCGCCGCGGACACTTGCCGGGCCGGGCTTGCTGCGCCCGGATGCGCTGGAGATTATCGCAGATCGCGATGGGCGGCTGACTAGCGAGCTACCCGGGCCGGTGATCGTCGACGCCGGCGTGGCCGGCAAGCCGACAGGGTTCGTGCTGCTCGGCGAATCGAATATCCGCATAGATGGATTCCACGTGCGTGGTGCGTCCGACGCCGGTATTCAAGTTCGGTTCAATACCGCGGCAGGCACGCCGTCCGCGGATGTCACGATCATAAATTGTGTGGCGTTCGCGAACGAGAAGCGCGGTATCGATGTTCGCGATGCCGACCGGGTTACGGTGGCGAACAACCTAACGTACAATAACGGCTCGACCGGCATCTCGGTCGGTGGTGGGATCCGTGGCTCCGCCGACGCTGTAATCATGCAGAACACCAGCGTTGGCAATGGCATCTACGGGATCTTTGTCGGCGATGGCAATCAAAGCGCCGTCGCCTCGAGTAACGTCATCGTCTTGTCGAATGTGACAGCGTACAATGGCGTGGCGGGGATCAAAGCGGCCCCGGCTTCGCAGCGCACGTACGGCAGTGCTTTCAATGTGAGCGCCGACGCCTTTGAGCCGGTGACGTCACAAGACCCGACCGACCTGGCCGCGGATCCCTTGCTGGCGAACCCTGCTGGTGCGCCAGGCGGGCTGGGTGGGGGCGAACTTGCCGACGATGATTTCCGCCTGCGAGCGGGAAGCCCTGCGCTCGATTACGGACCCGCTGACGCGACAACCGTCGGAATCACCGGCAGCGCGGCGGTGGACGGCGGCCCTGACGATGGCACGGTTGACGCCGGCTATCATCAGAGCAACACGGCGACGCAACTGGTGGTGCCGGCGATTCCCTTGGTGCCGATCTTCGTTCGCATCACCGGCAGTGATTCAAACGGCGGCGGGACGGCGGACCAAGCGTTGCGCACGATTGGGGCTGCAGCCGCTCGCGCTCGTGCCGGAAACCGCGTTGTCGTTGGCGCTGGGGAGTACCGCGAAGGTGATATCAGCCTGTTGGATCAGTCGGGAACGAAGCATCGGCCGGTAGAGTTTGTCGCGGACCACGATGGCATCTGGACTGGTGATCAGGGTGCGGTGATCATAGATGCCACCGGCTGGCAGACTGCTTTTAACCTTCTTGGAAGCCGCTACGTGAAGATCGACGGTTTTAGCGTTACCGGCGGGCGCGATTCCGGCATCCAGATCCGCGCGCGCGCAACGGTAGATGGCCTACACGGCGCCGACAACGTTACTGTGATCAATTCGCTGGTATTTTCCAACGGCGGTAGCGGAATTCTGGTCAGGGATTCAGCCGAAGCGGCAATATACAATAACCTGGTGTATGCCAATGCCACGGGTGGAGTGGCGATCGGCGGTCTCGAGGTTGGTTCGCCGCGGGCACGCGTCGCCAACAACACCGTGTATCAGAACGGTGGACACGGGATCCTGATCGGGAGCCGGGGCGATCAAGACAGGCGGGGATCACCCGGGGCACTGGTCCTGAACAATATCCTGGATCGCAACGGCGGCCGCTCCCTGCTGGTGACGCCGCTGTCGCTTCGGGATTTCAGCGCCACTGCGAACTTGGATGGGGACATCGTCGGCGCGATCGGCTTCGTCAATCCGGCCGGGGCCGACGGCCAGCTCGGCGGCGCGGGCTTCCTGGATGACGACTTTAGGTTACAGCAGCGCAGTGCCGGGCAGGAAACGACGAGTGTCGCGGTCGATTATAGTGCCGGCATGGCCGCACCGATGGGGCTGCACTTCGGCTCGACGCGCACTGACCTGGTCGGCGACGAAGGGCTTGCCGATGCCGGTTTTCACTATCGCCGTGTCGGGCAACGGCCGGTGTTGGGCACGCTCGCTACCCTGCAAGCGCGCCTGGCCGGCGTTAACGCAAACCGGCTTCTCTTCGTGGCTGTCGATGGCGACAATGGCGATGGGCGGACGCCGGCCAACGCCTTTTCGACCATTCGGGCAGCAGCTCGCGTGGCAATGCCCGGCGATACAATCGTGGTAGCGCCGGGCCGGTATGCGGAGGGAGATGTCTCGTTCAACAACAGCGGCACTGTGCTGCAACCGATCGCAGTAGTGGCGGATTCCAGCGGAGCACTATCAGGCACTGCCCCGGGGCGTGTAGTGGTCGATGCGACAGGGTACGATACAGGTTTCGTGCTGTTGCGTCGCAGCTTCATTCAGATTCGCGGATTCTACATCAGCGGGGCACGAGAGGCCGGTATTCAAGTGCGGGCATGCTCGGGGGACGGATCGTTGTGTGCAACGCGTGCAGGATCCGATCACGTCACCATCGCCGGAAATGTGATTTACTCCAGCCGCCGGGGTATCGACGTCATCGACTCCAGCGACGCGGTGATCTTCAACAATCTTATATACGCCAACGAGAGCACCGGCGTCACCGTTATCGGCGAGGTGCGCTCTGCCGACGGCACGCAGGTGACGAACAACACGCTCTACCGTAACGGTGGCGACGCGCTCTTGCTCGCGGGCACACTGGGAGCACCGAACGCCAGCGTAGTTAATAACTTGATTCAAGGGAGTGGTCTCCTCGGGGTGAAGGCGAAGCCCGAGGCGCGGCCGACGCTGGTGCTGAGCCATAACATCAATCTCGACGGTGCTAGTGCAGGAACGCCGCCGGACCCGGACGACCGAGGAATGGACCCCCTATTTGTCCAGCCGACAGGTGCAGACGGAATCTTGGGCGGTGTGGGCTTTGCTGACGATGACCTCCGGCTTCAGGCTTGGCGCAGCCCCGCAGTGGATGCCGGCGCACTCGACGCGGCCGACATGGCGCTCAGTGACGGTGTTGCCCGGAGTGATGGCGTTCGCGACAGCGGGCGCGCCGATCTCGGGTTCCACTATGACGTCCTCGGGCCGCTCGCCGATACGGCGCAGCCCGCGGTGACGCTCTACGTCCGGGCGCAGGCAGGGGACGACCGGAACGACGGTCGCACGCCGGCCTCTGCCTTGCGGACGGTGGCGCGCGCCGCTGCCCAAGCGGGTGCCGGGACCCGGGTCTTCATTGGCACCGGGGTGTACCGTGAAGGGAATCTGCGGCCGGCTGGCAGCGGAACGGCGACAAATCCGATTGTGTTCGTCGGGGATTCTACCGGCGTCGAGACCGGTGACGGGCCGGGCGAGGTGTTGATCGATGCGACCGGATGGAGCACGGGTTTTCGGCTGGTGGGTGGCGGGTATGTCAGATTGGAGAATCTGAGCGTTACCGGGGCGGCTAGCGCGGGCATCCTGGGCCATGCGATTGCTGGGCTCGAGTTGGCAAACTGCAAGGTGTTCTCCAACCGCAGCACGGGCGTGGCGCTGTGGCGCGTGCGCGGCGCCAGCACGGTTTTCAATAACTTAGTGTACGCCAACGGTGGCGACGGGGTGCAGCTGCGCTTGCGGCGAGAGCGTGCGGGGGCGGTGCGGCTGGCCAACAACACGGTCTATGGGAACGGCGGCCGCGGGGTATGGGTCGAGCGCTCGGGGCCGTCGCGCCGCCAAAGTGCTGTGCTGATCGCGCATAACATCATGCACAGCAATGCCGTTGACCTCGTTGTAGCCTCGCGCCGCGCTACCGGGCTCCGGCTGTTGCCGAACCTGTTGTCTCAGGCGCCAGCTGGCGACATTAGGGATGGGGGACTGCTGGTGAGCCCCCAGCTGTTTGCTGTGCCAGCCGGCGCCGACGGTGTACTTGGCGGGGCCGGCTTCGCCGACGACGACTTTCGCGTGGAGGCGACTTCCCGCGCCATCGACGCCGGGGTGGACGGTGCGGCAACCTGGGCTCTGGCTGAGACAACTGTTCGCCATGACGAGCTAGCGGACGAGGGTCTGATTGATCTTGGTTATCACTACCCACGCTGAAACAATGCCGAAGATCCGTATAGTCTACGCCATCAAGTCGATGCCGGTCGGGGGTAGCCAGACGCATTTGGTACAGGTGCTGCGGCTGCTCGACCGCCGGCGCTTCGAGCCGTCGCTGTACTGTCTGACGGGCGAGGGCGTGCTGCTCGACACCGTCCGTTCGCTCGGGTTGCCGGTGGTTGATGGCCGAGTGGGGCAGGGCTTTCGCGGCCATCGGGCGGCGGCGGCGGTGTGGCGGTTGGCGCGCTACCTGCGGCGCGAACGAGCCGACGTCGTACACAATTACTTGCTGCGCGCCAACGCCATCGGCTCGATGGCGGCGCGGCTGGCGCAGGTGCCGGTCATGCTGTGTAGCAAACGCGGCTGTCATGAACGCAAAGGCTTGGAACTAGCCGGTGCCAAGCTGGGGAACTGGTTGGCCGATTGCGTCACGGTCAACGCCGAGGCCGTGCGCGACTTTGTTGCCGACAACGAAGGCTGTCCGCGACAAAAGATGGTGGTCATCCCTAGCGGGGTGGATACGCAACGCTTCCAGCCGCTGGCGGTGGCAGACTACAAGACGGCGCTGGGAGTTGACCCGCAGCGCCTGGTCGTCGGCATCGTGACCCGGATGCGGGTGCGCAAAGGGGTCGAGGAATTCCTGCGCGCGATGGTGCGGGTGCGCCAGCAGCTGCCGGCCGCGCACGCGGTGATCGTCGGCGAGGTCGAGCTTGACGACGACTTGCAACGCCTGGTGGCTGACAGCGGGCTGACCGACCACCTCACCCTGCTCGGGCGCCGCGGCGATATGCCCGAGGTGCTCTCGGCTTTCGATGTCTTCGTGTTGTCATCCCACGACGAAGGCATGTCCAATGCCATCCTCGAAGCGATGGCGATGGAGAAGCCGGTGGTGGCCACCGACGTCGGCGGTACGGGTGAAGTTGTGCGCCACGGGCAGACCGGCCTGCTGGTGCCGCCCAAGGAGCCGCTGCCGCTGGCCGCGGCGATCATTGATGTGCTGGCGGCCCCGCAGCGCGCACGCGAGATGGGCCGCCTCGGCCGTCGCGTTGTCGACGAGCGCTTCTCGGCGAACGCCATGGTGCGGCAGATGGAAGACCTCTACGTTCGGTTGCTGCGCCAGCGGGGTGCGGCGTTGGCGCAAGCCGCGGCGATCGCAAGCTGAAACCGGGCGGGACAGCGGTAGGCAATCCCACACACACTTCGTTGAGCAGGAAGAGGGCAATGGCTTCGCAACAGTTGAACATCGTGCTGGTCGTTCTCGGCGGCGTACGTGCCGACCACCTCTCGTGCTACGGCTATTCGCGCCCGACAACGCCGTTCCTTGACCAAGTGGCCCGCGAAGGCGTGCGTTTCCAGCGCTCGTTCGCCACCGCCTCGTGGAGTTTGCCTTCCCATGCCTCGCTGTTCACCGGCCTGTTCCCCTCCAGCCATGGTGCCACCGACGAACACCTCTTCCTGGCGCCGCGCCACGCGCTGCTGCCGGAGTGCTTGAAGGCGGTGGGATACCGCACGGCCATCTTCTCGACCGATACGTGGGTGAGCCCGGCGACCGGCTTTGCTCGTGGAGTGGACCACTTCGATACCCAAAGGTTGCCCAACCCGATCCTGCGCCGCGCCCAGAACTACCGGCGCGCGGTTACCGATCGCTTGCTGCGCCGCGCAGACGCGGGGGCGCGTCGCACCAATCAGGCGCTGCTGCGGTGGGTGGGGAACTCCGATCAGCCGTTTTTTGCCTTCGTGCATTACAACGAAGTGGGCCTGCGTGCTCACCTGCCCCGTCCCTATGACAAGAAGTTCCTGCCGCAAGGCGTAAGCGAGAAGCGCGTGCACAGTATCACCCAGCGCTACGACGAGTCCTTGTGCGGCTGTGCCGACATGACCGAGGAGGAGATTGCGATCTTGACTGCGCGCTACGACAACGGCCTGGCTTACGTCGATTTCCGTGCGCGCGAGATTGCCGAAGCGCTGCAGCGGGGTGGCCGGTGGGACGACACGCTCTTCATCGTTACAGCCGATCACGGTGAAGACCTCGGTGCGCATCGTAAGGTGGCGCCTAGCTGGGGACTGTACGACACGCAGGTGCGTGTCCCGCTCATCGTACGCTGCCCAAGCGTGGTGCCGCAGGGTTTCGTGGTCGAGGAGTTTGCCCAGTCCTGCGACACCATGCCGACGGTGCTCGGGCTCGCAGGCGTTGCCGATGGTGCGCGTCGGATGCAGGGGCGGCCGCTGATCGCCGGCGGCCGGGCCACGCCGGGCCCGGCGTTTGTGGTCTCGGAGCAGTTTCGGCCGAATCTCGCCGCGCTGCGGCGTGCCGGGCGCGCCGATGCGCGGCCTTACGATGTGCGCAAGAAAGCCATCCGCACGATTCGCGAGAAGTTCATTTGGCATTCGGATGAAGCCAACGAGTTCTACGATCTAACCGCTGACCCGGGAGAAACCCACAACCTCATCGATCGCGAGGGCGGCCGTGCCGATGCCCTGCGCAAGCAGCTCTTCGATTGGCTGGCCCAGCTCGACAAGTTCGAGGGTGAGGAGAGCGTGTCCCGGGAGATGGGTGGGCTCGTGCGCGAGCAGCTACGCGGGCTCGGTCATGTGGCCTGAGCCAATGCGCCGGTGGTCGCGGGCGTGAGGGAACACGGCGTGCGTGATCCTTGGCTGCTGGTCGTACTGGCGCTCAGCGCCAGCCTCGGGCTCTACCAACTCACGTGGGGGCTGCCCAATGGCGATCACTCGTGGGCCGCCGACGCGCTCGGGCCGGTGACCGTGCTCGGGATCGTGCGCCGCTCGCTCGCCGAATGGAATTCGGGATGGTTCTACTTCAAGTACCCCGTGGGCTATCCCCTGATGCTGTTCGCGGTCTCGGCACCGTACCTGGCGTGGCTGTTTGTGAGCGGGCAGCTGCGGCAGCCCAAGGCCGTCTATCCCTACGGCTTCAGCGATCCGGAAAACGCGCTCTACGCCATGGCGCTGCTCGGGAGATGCCTGAGCGTGATTTGCCTGGTGGCAACGGTGGCGCTGACCTACGATATCGGCCGGCGGCTGTTCGGCCGTACCGCCGGCCGCTTGGCGGCGTGGTTTGTCGCCAGTGCCTATCCGGTGCTCTACTACGCTCACACCACCAACTTAGACGCGGCCTACCTCTGCTGGCTGGCGCTGGCATTGTGGGCCGCGGTGGTGGCGGCCGAGGGCGAGCGGCGCTGGCCCTATGTCGCGCTCGGCATCGCCGCCGCGATGGCGGTCTCGACCAAGGAGCAGGCGTTTGCCTTCCTGCTGCCGCTGCCGCTGGTTATCGCCGTGCGCCGGTATCGGGCGCAGCCGGCCGCGCTCGGCGGTGCGCAGCGCTGGGCCACTGCGCTGTGGAACCGCGGCACCCGCGCTGGGCTGACGGCTACGATGCTGGCCTTGACGATCGGCAGTAACGTGGCGTGGAACCCGAGCGGGTTCGTCAATCGGATTCGCTACCTCAGCGGCCAGCAGATCCCCGGGGTGTCCGCGCGCCTGGCACCGGTGGAGTTCGGGCTCTTCAAAGGGGCTGACAAGGAGTGGCAGTACTTGCAGCAGCTTTACGACGCAATCGAGAGCAGCCTGGGCCTGCCGCTGGTACTCACCAGTGCGGCCGGAGTGGTCTACGTGGCACTCAGGTACCGCTCGGCTGCGGCCGCTTTGCTGTTGCCGGCGGCCGCCCAGTACTACCTTTCTCTGCGGACCCTCGACTTGATCACCCTGCGTTACACGCTGCCGCTGAGCTTGATCATCGCCTTGTGTGCCGGTGCGCTGTGCGCGGATGCGCTGGCCTCACCCGCGCGCTACCTGGCCGGGGCGGTGGTAGCTGGCCTGTGTGTGCTTGGCCTGGCGCGAGCGATCGAGTTGGATCTGCTGCTGCGTGATGATCCGCGCTACTACGCCGAGGCCTGGTTGCGCCGCAACGTGGCGGCTGCCAGCGCGGTGGAAGTATACCAGAAGCCGGTGTATTTGCCGCGGCTGCGCGGCCTGAACGCTCGAACGGTGGCACTCGAAGAGCGCACGCTCGCGGGCTTGTCACAACGGCGGCCCGACTTCATCGTTACCAGCTCGGCGGCGAAGAAAGGTATCACCCACCGCTGGCGTACCGACTGGCGCCAGGGACTGCTGGAGCCGGGCGCCGGCGCCCCGGACTTCCTGCGGGCGCTTGAATCCGAGCAGCTCCCCTACCGTGCGGTGGCGCGCTTTCGCCAGCAGCCGGCGCTGCTGCGCGTGCGCATTACCAGCCTGTGCCCGGAGATCACCGTCTTCGCGCGAAGCAACCCATGATATTATGATCTTCAACTCACTGGCGTTCTTGATTTTCTTACCCGTCGTGCTGGTGCTGGTGGCGACCCTGCCCAAGCGCTGGCGCAACGCCATGTTGCTGGTGGCCAGCTACATCTTTTACGGCTATTGGGATTGGCGCTTCGTCGGGCTGCTGTTCGCGACCACTGTGGTGGACTTCTGGGTCGGGCAGCACATCTACGCCACCAATGATCGCTTGCGCCGCCGGCGGATCCTACTGCTGAGCCTGGGGGTCAACCTCGGGGCACTCGGGTTCTTCAAGTACTTCAACTTCTTCATTTACTCCGCGGCGGCCGCGCTGCAGTCGGTCGGGCTCCATGGTTCGATTCCGACGCTCTCGATCATTCTGCCGGTGGGGATTTCCTTTTACGTCTTTCAGTCGATGTCGTACACCATCGACATCTATCGGCGCGAGATGGAGCCGGCGCAGAGCTTCTGGGATTTCGCCCTCTACGTCGCTTACTTCCCCCAACTAGTCGCCGGCCCGATCGAGCGTGCCACCCACCTGCTGCCGCAAATCGTCAACCCCGGCCGCTTCTCGCCCGAGCGCGCCAACATCGCCGTGGTATTGATCATTGTCGGCTTCGCCAAGAAGGTGTTGATCGCTGACAACCTGGCACCGGAGGTCGAGCGCATCTTTTCCGATCCCGGTCACATGAGCAGTGGGGAGCTATTACGGGGCGCCTACTACTTCGCCTTCCAGATCTACGGTGACTTCGCCGGCTATTCCGATATCGCGCGCGGCGTCAGTGAGTTGCTCGGGATTCGACTGATGTTCAATTTCAACCAACCCTACCTCTCACAATCAATCACCGAGTTCTGGCGCCGCTGGCACATCTCCCTTTCCACCTGGCTGCGCGACTACCTCTACGTGCCGCTGGGCGGCAACCGCTTGGGCGAGTGGAAGACCTATCGCAACTTGATGCTGACCATGCTGATCGGCGGGCTGTGGCACGGGGCGAACTGGACCTTTGTCGCCTGGGGCGGCATCAACGGGCTGTATCTGGCGGTGGAGCGCCGGCTTGGCATCGGCCGCGGGTTGTCCGCCGCCGAGGCCAATCCGGCGCTGCAATGGGTCGGTCGCGTGGCCCTAACGTTGCTGACGTTCCACTTGGTAACGCTGACGTGGATCTTCTTTCGCGCGCCGAACTTCGGCGTCGCCTTCGAGTATCTTGCCGGCATCGCGCAATTGCGCGACCTGACGGCGATCGGAGTGTGGCCGTTCGCTGTCGCCGCGGCTCTCTTAGCCATCGACATTCCTCAGAATCGCTCCGGGGATCACGCGGTGTTTCTACGCATGCCGTGGTGGGTGCAATCTCCCGTCTATTGCGGCCTGGCGTTCGCGGTTTTGGGCCGGCTGCTCTGGGGCGGGAAGGAATTGCCGTTCATCTACTTCCAGTTTTGAGGCAAGGAGCAAGCAACGTGAAACAGTCGGCGGTCGTGAATACACCGGCTCGGCCAGGGACGATCGCGGCCTCTGCCGCCGTGGGTTGCCCGGTGTGCGGCGGGACGGAGTTTGGCGCGATGTTCGGCGGGGGCGCGCGGCCCACGGCGCGTCGCAACGCCGGGGCCTACCGCATCACGCAAAGCTCGCGCGCCTTGGTCGGCGCCATCCAGCGTTGCCGCAACTGCGGCTTGGGGCTGTTGCCGCCGGCGTTGGTTGACGCCGGCCACTACGAAGAGGGCTTCGACGAGCGCTTTGCCGAACAGGCCCAGGTCCGTATCCGTAACGCCGAGCGGCTGCTCGAACTGTTGCCGCCGCCGGTGCCCGGAGCGCGCTTGCTCGATGTCGGCTGCGCCTACGGCTTTCTGCTCGCGGCGGCGCGCATCGAGGGCTACACCCCGGTCGGGGTCGAGCTGTCGCAACCGGCCGCCGAACACGCCCGCCAAGCTTACGGGGTCGAGGTGTTCAACGGCCCGGTGCAAGATGCGCCATTCCCGCCCGGAAGTTTCGACGTCATCACGCTCAGCGACGTGATCGAGCATTTCAGTGATCCTGCACCGGTGGTGGCACGACTGCACCAGTGGCTGCGCCCGAACGGGCGACTGCTCATCCTCACGCCGGATGCCGGCAGCGTGGTGGCCCGCCTGTTGGGCCGTCACTGGTGGGCCTTGCTGGATGATCACTACTGGTATTTCTCGCGTCCGACGCTGACCCGCTTCTTGGCGCAGCAAGGCTTTGCCGTCGAGCGGCTGCACTCTTTCGGGCGAGTATTTCCAATCGCGCATTGGGTGTTCAAGCTCAGCCAGTACAACGCCGGCGTGCACCGCCTGCTCGACCGAACCGTGCGCATGTTGGGTTTGGCGGAGACGGAAGTGCCACTGAATCTCGGTGATCAGATGGCGTGTGTGGCGCGACGGACGGACCAGGGTAGGCCCAGGAGATAAGATGGCGGTCGAAGCAGCTCGATCTTCAGCGCGGCGGACAGAGCGCGAGGACCAAACCCCCGCGGCGACGCTCCAAGCGGCGGCGCGCCATAGTGCGCGGCGCCGTGATCCCGGCGTCACCAGCTTGCGTGATTACATTGACTACCTGACGCCTAAGCGAGTGGGTAAGTTGCTCTTCGGCGTGGCGGTCAGCCTGATAGTCGGCGAGGTTAGCCTGTACTGGCTGACGCCGATGGAGGAATTCCTGCCCAAAGACATTGTGACCAAGGATGCCGAGTTGGGCTTTCGAATGGTGCCCAACTACGTCGGGACGATGGTGGTGAAGGAAAACGCCACCCCGTTCTCGTTGCCGTTGCTGACCAACTCTTGGGGGCTGCGCGACCGCGAGTACGGCGAGCGTCCGGCCGGCGGCATGCGGGTCTACGTCATCGGCGACTCGATGATATTCGGCTACGGTGTGCCGGTGGAACAGACCTTCACGCGGTTCCTGGAGAAATCGCTGCAGCAGCAGCTGGGGCGTCCGATCGAGGCCGTTAATGGCGGCGTGCCCGGCTATGGGACGGGGGAGGAGTTGGGCTTCTTCGAAAGAACCGCCGATACCGTCAAACCGGATGTCGTCTTGCTGGCCTTCAACGTCTTCAACGACGTGGACGAGAACATCAACTTCACCGCCGCGGCGCACAAGGCGTCGCGTTTGCCGAGCTGGTTGGACGAGGTGCGGTTATGGTTGCGCCAGCGCAGCCAGCTGTATTTGCTGGTGCGCCGCTACAAGGCGGCGGCGCGCACCGAACGGATCCTGCAAGTCCATCGAGTCGAGCCGCCGGCGCGAATCGTCAAAGGTTTGGCCACAACCGAAGACCTGCTGGCGCGTTTCGCGCAAGCCGCAGCCAGTCGCGGCGTTCGCTTCGCGGTGGTGCTGATTCCCAACTACCGTCAAGTGTTCCCGACGGTGTGGGCGCAGATGGTGGCCAAGCAGGGACAGGCCGCCGCCGCCTTCGATCCGCAGCAGCCCAACGCCCGGCTGACGGCGGCGCTGCATGCGCGCGGCATTCCGGTCATTGACCTGCTCCCGGTGCTGCGCGCGCACGTCGACGATGCCCTGTACTACAGCGTCCATTGGAAGGCGCCCGGGCACGAGCTGGTCGCCAAGACCGTGGCGGATTTCATGCTCGGGAGCGGATTGCTCGCTCCCGCCCCGGCGGTGTCAGCAACCGCGGCGGCGGCACCCGATCATACGTGAACAAGGAGCACGCGATGGCGACTCAACCAACAACCGCTGCCGTGGTTGCCGCGACTGCGCCAGCCGCCAGGGGGACGCAGGACCGGCCGAAGGTCGTGGTGGTAATGCCCGCTTACAACGCCGCGCGTACGCTGCGCATGACCTATACCGATCTACCGCATGACTCGGTCGATATGGTCATCTTGGTCGACGACGGCAGCACCGATGATACCGTCGCCGTCGCCCGCGAGTTGAACCTCAAGCTGTTCCTGCACGACCGCAACTACGGTTACGGCGCCAATCAAAAGACTTGCTACGCCGAAGCCCTACGCGCAGGCGCTGACATCATCGTCATGGTTCACCCCGATTATCAGTACGACCCCCGCCTGCTGCCCGACATCGTCCACCCCATTCAACGGGGCGAGGCGGACGTCGTACTCGGCTCGCGGCTCAAGAGCGGCTCGGCCCTCAGTGGCGGCATGCCCTGGTGGAAGTACGTCTCCAATCGCTTCCTCACCGGGGTGGAGAACTGGGCCTTCGGACTGCACTTGTCCGAGTACCACACCGGTTACCGGGCCTACCGCCGTGAAGTGTTGGAGACCGTTAACTTCCGGCTCAACGCCGACAAGTTCATCTTCGATCAGGAGATCATCGCTCAGGTGGTCGACGCCGGCTTCCGCATCGCCGAGGTGGCAGTGCCGACCCGCTACTTCGCCGAAGCGTCATCGGCGAGTTTCTTGGCCAGCGTTCGCTACGGGCTCGGCATCCTCTGGGTGGTTGGACGCTATCTGATGCACCGCTCCGGGCGCTGGCCGCAGCGGCAGTTCCAGAGCCTGCAGGGGCGCTACCGGGCGATCAACTGAGAGGCCGCCGCGCGTATACCTGCACCGCGTCGATGGTGCCGACGCGCTCGTAGCGCGCGTTGATCTGCGGTTGAAAGTCACTCCAAGTGGTGGGTACAGTCACGATCACCTGGGGCTCGCCGGCACTGATCAGGGCGCCGATACGCCCGAGGGTCAGGCAATGCCGGGCGGCGGCCTGCGGCTCGGCGAGCTTGCGCGCCATGTTGGCTTCCCAGAAGCCGACACCGCGATAACCCGGCCGGCCGGCGAAGGTGGGGTATCCTTCCCACCACGAGAGCACCGGGTCGTTGGGGCGGCTGTGCCGCTGAATCAGCGCCACCACCGCCGCTACCGTCGGGCGGCTCCAGAGGCGGTTCTTCGCCTCGCCTTCTTCGGAGAAGACGCTGATCGGTGAGAGGCCGAGCGTGGGGAGTAGACAGAGCACATACACCGCCACGGTTGTCGCCAGCGCGCGGCGATGGCGAGCGAGCCGTTGCATGCCCGGCGCGGCCGCGGCGAACAGGAACGGCAGCAGCTGGACTGCGTAGATCAGGTAGGTCGGGGTGGCCTGCAGCAAAGCCGCGCCGATCAGCACGCAGGCAACGGCGGGCAGTACCGGCACGGAAGCGCCGGCGCCTGCGGTAACCAGAAGTAACAACAAGTTCTGAGGAAACAGAAGCCACTTCAGCAGGACCGCCGCCTTCTGCCATGCGGCCGCGATCGGGTCGGCGAAATTGCCGCGCAAGGCGTGGAAGCTGTAGTTGCCGAAGATGAAATTGGCGGGGTCGATCAGGGCCAGGATTCCCGCGGGTGCGAGTGCGAGCGCAAAGCCGGCGGCCAGCGGCAACAACGCCCGCGCCCGGCCATGCCACCACAGCCCGGCGGCGTACGCCGGCAGCAGCGGCAGCAGCGGCAAACGGCAGCCGACAGCCAAGCCGAGGCACAACCCAGCCCAACCGGGCCGGGCGCGCTCGATGGCGATAAAGGACACGAAGGCCAGTAGGTCGGACGGAGCATGCGTAATCGCGGTGGCGTGGGTGCTCAGCTTCAAGCCATGCAAGACGAAGCAGGCGAAGAGCGCCAGGCGCGCGGTCGCGGACAGCTGCCAGCGGGCGCTCTCGCGGTACAAAACCCACGACAGCACGATACTACAGGCGGCTGCCGTGATGCGGGCTGCCGTCAGCAGCGGCAGCCCGGCCAGCACCAGCGGCGCGAACAGATACGGCAGGTACGGCATCTGGGGATAGAAATAGTCGCGGTAGAGCACCTGGCCGGCGGCCACCTGCCGGCTGGCGGCGAGGTAGAACCCTTCGTCGGGATTGATGCGGCGGTGAAATACCATCCAGACGAGCAGCAGCGCCTGCAGCAGCAACAGCAGCCCGGCGGCCGTTGCTGTTCGTCGCGGTGTCAGATGCATAGCGGGGCGCGAGTAGCACTGGCGCTTCCGCGCTGTCAATGCGCCTCGAGCGGAAAGCCACGATGAGGGCAGCTCCGGGGGCCGGAGATTGCGCCAGCGCTACGCGGTGCCGGGGCGGGGGATGAGCAGCGGGATGCGGGCGGGCGGACAGAATGGCGCACCGATTGGGCAGGTGATCCGGGACTCCGGCATCGCCTCGGTACTGGCGGTGCTGATCGGCGGGGTGACCACTGCCATGCTCCTGCGCGAAGCCGGCGGCAGCCCGTTGGGCTTGCTCCACCGGGGCGCGGGCTCGGCCTTTGCCCTCGGCGCTCTGCTGGCCGGCAGTGCGTTCAACTTCGGCGGGCGCTGGATCCGCTGGCAATACCTGCTGCGGGTCTGTGAAGTGCGGTTGCCGACGCGGGAAAGCGCGCGGCTGTTCTTCTCGTCCTTCGCTGTGCTGCTCACACCGCTCTACCTGGGCGAGATCATTTTCAAGGCCTTCGTGCTGCAGCGGCGCCGCACTACGCCGGTGGGGTTGACCGCCGCCGTAGCGTTGGCCGAACGCCTGTACGACTTTGCTGCTCTCATGCTTATCGCCGGGCTCGCGGGTCTGGCCAGCGGACACGCCACCGGCTGGCTGCTCCTGCCCACGGCGGCGTTGTGTATCCGGCCGATCCGGCGCGCGCTGATGGCCGCCGCCGCGTGGCCGGTGATGGCGGCGGGCAAGCTCGCACTCGGCGCCGATACCCAGCCGGCGCGCGAGACGATGCTCGCGCTGGCCGATGACGCCGTGTCGTTGCCAACCGTCGCGCTGTCGGTGCTGTGTTGGCTGCCGGTGACGCTGGCGTTGTGGCTGGTGGGGATTGCCGGCGCTTTGCCGATCGGCCTGGTGCCGGGCGCACGGCTGTTCTCGACCTCGGCGCTGCTCGGCGGCGTCTCGCTACTCCCGGCTGGAGTGGCCATCGCCGGACAGAGCATGGTGCATGGGCTGACGGAACTCGGCGTGGAATTTCCCCGGGCGGTGGCGGCGGTGGTGCTGGTGCGTTTGGGGACGCTGGGGCTCGCCATCGGTGTCGGCCTGGCGGCGCTGGCCTGGACGGCCTGGCGCGGCGAATTCGCCGATACCGGGGCGCAAGCGCACTTCGATCGCGTCAGCGCGGTGTACGACGCCGAGATCCCCTTGCACGTGCGCGACTACGTGGTCCGGCGCAAGGTCGACCTCATGGCCGCCGGCATAACCGGGGCGGCGCCGGTGGGACTCGATCTCGGCTGCGGCCGCGGCTACTACCTCGAAGAGCTGCGCCGGCGCGGCTATCGCGTGGTCGGCAGCGATCTCTCTGCCGGGCAGCTCAGAACCGCCCGGGCCGCGGGTGAGGCGGTTGCCGCCGATGCTTCGCAACTGCCGTTTCCCGATGGCACGTTCGATTTTGTATACAGCGTCAACATGTTCCACCATCTGCCTCGGCTGGAGATGCGGCGGCAGGGGTTGGCGGAGATTCGTCGCGTGCTGAAGCCGGGCGGCCGCTTCTTCTTGCACGAGATCAATGTGACCAATCCGCTGTTTCGCTTTTACATGAGTTACGTGTTTCCGATTCTGCGCCACATCGACGATGGCACCGAGCGCTGGATCCTGCCCGCCACGCTGGCGGGGCCACCCGGGCTCAGCCTGTGCGCGGTGCGCTACTTCACCTTCATCCCCGATTTCCTGCCGCGCTGGGCCGCCCGCTGGATGCACGGCCTGGAGCAGCGCTTGGAAGCCAGCCGCTGGGCGCAGTTCAGCGCCCACTTCGTCGCCGACTTCGAACGAACGTGAGCGACCGAGCCACGGTGTTTCCGCCCATCCGGCTGGGGCTGGTGATCGGGCAGCTCAGCGCGGGCGGCGCCGAGGGCCAGCTCTTGCTGCTGTGCCAGGGCCTCGATCGCGCTCGCTTCAGTCCGGTGGTGTATTGCCTAGGCGATCGGACCATCCCTTACGCGCCGCTGCTCGAGGCCGCGGGCGTGCCGGTACGGGTGATTGCCGGTGCGCGCCCCGCAAGACTGTGGCGGCTGGCGCAATGGTTGAATCGCGATCGTATCGAGGTGGTGCACGCCTGGCTGTTCATTGCCAACGCTTACGCCTGGCTGGCCAACCGCCATCGGCGCCGCCCGCTGCTGACTTCCGCCCGTAACTGCAAGCGCCAGGGCTGGCTGCTCGACCGGCTCAACCGCCGCGCCTTCGCTGCCAGTGACGTGATTGTCGCCAACTCACAACAAGTGGCACGCTACATCGCAGAGCAATACGGTGCCCCGCCCGGGCGCACCACGGTGGTATACAACGCCATCGATACGCAGCGCTTCCATCCACCGGCGCAGCGTGACGGCGGCGGTTTGTGTGTCGTCATGATCGGCCGGCTGGTGCCGCAGAAGGACCCACTGCTGTTCGTCGCCGCCGCCGCCGCCCTCCGCCAGCAGCTGGCCGGCGTGCGCTTCGTGCTGATCGGCGACGGGCCGTTGCGGGGCGAGGTCGAGGCGGCGGTAACGGCGGCCGGCCTGCAAGCTTGTTGCACGCTGGCGGGCGAACGCCACGACGTGCCGGAGTTGCTCCGCGCCGCTGATCTGTTCTGGCTGCCGTCGCGGTGGGAAGGCCTGCCTAACGTCGTCCTCGAAGCTATGGCCAGTGGCCTGCCGGTGATTGCCACCGACGTCGGCGGCACGCCAGAGCTATTCAACTCCGGCCAGGAAGGCTTTCTCATCAAAGCCGGCGATGGCGAGGCGTTGGTGGCGCATTCGCTCGATTTGCTCGGTGACGCGAACAAGCGGCGGCACTGTGCCGCGGCCGCGCGGCGTCGCGCCGAGCAGTTCGCGCCGCCGCAAATGGTGGCGGCGATGCAACAGCTGTATGCGCGGGTCGCGCCGCGCGCGTGCGTATGAGTCAGCTCCCCTTCGTCACCGTCATGATCCCGATGCGCAACGAGGCGGCCTCGATCCAGGCTTGCCTCGATTCGGTGATGGCGCAGGATTACGCGGCCGATCGCTTTGAGGTGCTGGTGGTGGACGGGGCCTCGACCGACGAGTCGGCGCAGGTGATCGCGGCTTACGCCGAGCGCGGCCCAGCGGTCCGCTTGCTGCACAATCCGCGGCGCATCGTGCCGTCGGCGCTGAATATTGCCATCACTGCCGCACGCGGCGACATCGTCATGCGGGTGGACGGGCACACCCACGTGGCCTCCGATTACATGCGCGTCGGCGTCGAGACCCTGCAGCGCACCGGCGCCGACAACGCCGGCGGTCCGATGCACGCGGTCGGGCACACTCTGTTGGGCCAGGCGATTGCGCTGGCGACCGCCTCGCGCTTCGGCATCGGTGCCTACTTCCACTTCGGGCGCGAGGAGAAGGAAGTCGACACGGTCTACCTCGGTATGTATCCGCGCGCCGTCTTCGAGCGCGTCGGACTGTTCGACGAAGAAATGGTCCGCAACCAAGACGACGAGTTCAACTACCGCTTGCGCAAGCGCGGCGGCCGTATCGTGCTCACGCCCGCGATGCGCTCGTGGTACCAGAACCGGCAGACGCTGGCGGCGCTGGCCAAGCAGTATGCCCAGTACGGTTTCTGGAAAGTGCGCGTGCTGCAGAAGCACCCGCGGCAGATGAGTGTGCGGCACTTCGTGCCGCCGGCGCTGGTGACTTGCCTGGTTGTGGCGCTCGCCCTGTCACCGTGGGTGAGGGCAACGGGCTTACTGGCGCTAGCGCTGGTGGCGGTGTACGCCGCCGCTGCAGCGACGGTGTCGGCGAGCATCGCTCGGCAAGCCGGCTGGCGTTTTTTGGTGCCGCTGGCGGCGGCTTTTGTGACACTTCACCTCAGTTGGGGCGCCGGCTTCGTTGCCGGACTCGGCCGCTTCGTCGCACGCTGGTTCAGCGTCGAGCGGCCACCGCCGCAGTTGGCGGCGGCTTGGCAGCGCCCCGGCGCGGGTTCGTAATCGGTCTTTGGAGGTCTCCATGAGAATGCGCGAGAAGCTGACGCTCGAAGAGAAGGTCGCGCTGGCGCTGGAGCTGATCAAGCGCGAGCGTTCGCTCGACGAGATCCGCAACTATTACCGGGTCAGTCACACGACCGCCTATAAGATCCGCAACGCCTTCTTGGCCGGCGGCCGCGCCGCGCTGTGCGGCGAGCGGATCCAGCGCAAGGAGCAAGAGTTGGAGGCGCGGGTCGAGGCGCTGGAGGAAATCGTTGTCGGCAACGGCGACGGCAGAGTAGGCCAGCGGGCCCGCAACAGCGGCCGCCTGGTCGGCTGAGACGTGAAGAAAGGGAAGACGATATGTATTTGGTGACCGGAGGGGCAGGGTTCATCGGCGCGAGCTTGGCCGAAGCGCTGGTGGCGCGCGGCGAACGCGTCCGCATCTTCGACGACTTCAGCACCGGGTTGCGCGAGAACCTGGCGGCGATCGCCGATCGCGTCGAGGTGATTGTCGGTGATCTGCGTGATCTGGCGGCGGTGCGCCGCGCGATGGCGGGCGTGCAGTACGTCTCGCACCAGGCTGCGCTGCGCTCGGTGCCGCGCTCGGTGGACGACCCGCTCAGCAGCGATGCCGTCAATACCCACGGCACCTTGCACGTGCTGATGGCCGCACGCGAGGCCAAAGTGCGCCGGGTGGTCTACGCCTCGTCGTCGTCGGTTTACGGCGACTCCGAGGTGCTGCCGAAGGCCGAGGATCAGCCGACGATGCCGATCTCGCCGTACGCGGTTTCCAAGCTGGCCGGCGAGCAGTACTGCCGCGTCTTCACTCGGCTCTACGGGCTGGAAACCGTCGGCCTGCGGTACTTCAACGTCTTCGGGCCGAAGCAGAGCCCGGAATCAAAGTACGCCGCCGTGGTGCCGCTGTTCATCCGTGCGGCGCTGCGCGACGAGCCGCTGGAAGTGCACGGCGACGGCGAACAGTCGCGCGACTTCACTTACATCGACAACGTGGTGCAGGCCAACCTGTTGTCGTTCACCGCGCCCAAGGCCGCCGGTGAGGCGTTCAACATCGCTTGCAACGAGCGCCACTCGGTGATCGAGATCGCGCGCACCGTCGAACGGCTGCTCGGCCACCAGTTGAAGATCAACCACACACCCACGCGCGCGGGCGACGTGCGCCACACGCTGGCCTCGATCGAGAAGGCGCAACGCCTGCTCGGCTACCAGCCCACTGTCGGCTTCGAAGCCGGCATGCACCAAACCATCGCGGCCCTGCGCGCCAGCCTCGCTTGAGCGCGATTAGCCGCGCCCCCCGCCTGCGATCGCCCCCCCCCGAATTCCCGACAGATAGTTCTCTGAAAATGAGCCGGCGGCACCAGGGGCGGAGCCTTCTCCGCCCTGCGCCAGCCCGTAAGCAATAAGCCCGTAACAGCCAACAGCCGGGGGCTGATGGGCTTGCCGGAAGGATGCGGGCGCGCCGCCCGTGTTACGGGCGAGGCTGGCCTCGGCTCCTTCCGCGTTGGCGTTGTGCTTGCGCCGTAACAGTACGTTGCGCCGTGCTCTCTTCCACGGTTCGCCCCGGCGGCGCGGCAGCGGCCAAGGCCGTCTCCGCAGCAACTAGGCGCAGTAAGTGCGGACGGGTCAGGGCCGCGACGATTGCCGCAACGCTGCGCTCGGCGAACTGGGTGGCGTGCTCGTCAAGCCGCACAAGTTCGCCGACGCGCTTGTCCCGAACTGCCTTGTACACCTCATCCCAGAGGGCCAGCGCCGCAGAGTGCATTGTGGCCTCGAGTTTGGCATTGCCGGCGGCCTTGCGGATGAGCGCCTCCGCCTTCTGGCGCTGCCCCGCGGACGCCGTGGCCGCGAAGTTGCCCACCGGCTCGTCGAGTAGCTGGCGCATGATGGCGCGGGCGAAGTCGAGCAAGCTGCGCTGGTTCTCGCGGCTGACGGCGAAGGCGGTCGCTTGCTGCTGGAGCATCGGCATGAACAGACGAATGAAGCTCTTGATCTGTTCTTCCAGCGCCCGCATGGCGATCGCACCAAAGAACGGGTTGACCTTCTCGTAGAACGACACGATCGCGGTGAAAATGATGTCGGTGAACAGCTTGCGCACGAACTCCTGCTGCATCAAGTTGGCGATCAGGTCTTCCACGTGGTGCGGCACCGTCATCTCCTCTTTGAGGATGGCGTCGATGTCGGCAACCAGTTGCGGATCGAGCCAGCGGCGCAGTGACTGGCCTTGGCGCGCGGCCCGTTCGCCTAGGCGGCGGTGTGAGCGGATTATCAGCTCGGCCACCAACTCGCGGTTGACCATGCGGCTGTCCCACTCCCGGATGGCGCTGCGGACCGGCTCGGCATCGAGCACGTCCTTGACGCGTGTGGCCGCCAGCGCTCTTAGCTCCTGCGCCAGCGCCGCCGCGAGCGCGCGTTTGAAGGGTTTGGAGTGTACCCGCTTCTGCCAGTAGCGCTCGTGCGCAGTGAGCCTGTCCACCGCTTGCCTTGACATGACGCTATTGTCGGATGTTGCGCACCAGATGTACAGCGAGCGGCACGACCCGTTCAGCCGGACGCAGAAGGTAGTGTTCCGAGCAGGTTCCTGCGCCGAGGTGGAAAAAGCTGGAGCGGCCGGCGCCGGCCATTTCCTCACCACCCGCACCGGTGCTACACCTGCGCCCGGAGGAAGTAGCCATGTCTCAGCCCTCGGCGAATCTAGATGAAATCCTGCGGCTCGACCGCGCCCACGTGATTCATCCGATCACGGAGTTCCGCAAGCAGGAGAAGTACGGCTCGAAGATCTTCGTCGGTGGCCGCGGCATCGAGCTGCAGCTGGCCGACGGCCGCACCCTGATCGACGGCTTTTCCGGCCTGTTCAACATCTGCGTCGGCCACGGCCGCAGCGAGATCGCCGAGGCGGTGGCGGTGCAGATGCGCCAACTGGCCTACTACCCGAGCTTCTGGGATTTCGGCAACGAGCCGGCGGCGCGCTTGGCCGAAAAGGTCATCGGCCTCTTGCCCCGCGACCGCCACCTCAATCACGTCCTGTTCCACAGCGGCGGCAGCGAGGCCAACGAAGCCAACTTCAAGTTCGCCCGCATGTACCACGCGCTGCGCGGCCGGCCGGGGAAGGTGAAGATGCTCTCGCGCCGCTGGGCCTTTCACGGCGCCACCCGCGGCGCCGGCACCGCCACCGGCATTCTCGCCTATCACGCCTTCATCGAGCAGGACGCCTCGCACGCCTACTTCAGCCCCCCATACTGCTACCGCTGCGAGTTCGCCAAGTCCTATCCCGGCTGCAACCTCGATTGCGCCGGCGACCTGGCGGCGGCGATCGAGCGTGAGGGGGCGGAGAGCGTGGCCGCGGTGATCATCGAGCCGGTGATGGGTACCGGCGGCGTCCTCGTCCCGCCCCCCGACTACTTCGCGCGCATCCAGGAAATCTGCCGGCGCTACGACGTCCTGCTCATCCTCGACGAGGTGGTCACCGGCTTCGGCCGCACCGGCAAGTGGTTCGGCATGCAGCAGTGGGATATCAAACCCGACCTGGTATCGTTCGCCAAAGGCATCTCCTCGGGCTACCTGCCGCTGTCGGCGTCGGTGATCTCGGACCGCATCTACGAGACCATTCGCGACGAGATGCCTGACGGTATCCCACTGATGTTCGGGCTCACTTACAACAACCATCCGACCTGCTGTGCCGCCGGTCTGGCCAACATCGCCATCATCGAGCGCGAAGGCTTGGTCGACAATGCGCGCGCGGTGGGCGGATATTTGCTCGAACGCCTGCGCCATGCGTTTGGGAAGTCACCCATTGTTGGTGAGATCCGCGGCTGCGGCCTGCTGGCCGCGGTCGAGATCGTGCGCGATCAACAGACCAAGGAACCGTTCCCCAACATCGAAGACCCGCACCACATCGTCGCCGCGGCCTTCCAGCGTGGTCTGATCGCGCGTGCGCTGTTCCAGTGCGTCGCGCTGGCGCCGCCGCTGATTTCCACCAAGGCCGACATCGATCGCATGGTCGGCATTCTGCAAGAGGTGTGGCCGGCCGCCGAGCGGAGTATTCTCAGCAGTTAGCCGCGGCTCAGCGGCGGAACTGCTCCAGCAGCAGCTCCGCCGCCTGTTCGCCGGTGTGGATGCAGTCGGGGATACCCACGCCGCGGTAGGCGTTGCCGGCCAAAGCGAGGCCGCCGGCGGCGGCAACCCGCGCCTCGATGCGGGCCATTCGGCTCAGATGTCCGACCCGATACTGGGGCATCGCGTGATGGTGACGATGAACCCGCGTCAGCAGCGGTGCCTGCGATACGCCCAGCAGATCCGACAACTCCCGGCGCACGCGGGCCAGCATGGTCGTGTCATCGTCCTCGAAGCGCTCACTCTGCACCGCACCACCGACGAAGGCGCGCAGCAGCACATGCCCCGCGGGCGCGCGTCCGGGGTACTTGCTGCTGCTGTAAGTGCAGGCGACGATGTTGCGCGCCTCCACCAGCGGCACGACGAAGCCGAAGCCATCGGGTGACTGCGCAAAGGCGCTGGCCGGATACGCCAGACTGACGGTGGCGGACGAGGCGTAAGGGATACCGCTCAAGTCGCCCGCCAGTTCGCGATCGACGTCGGCGAGCAACGTCGCACTGCGATGCGCCGGCGCGGCCAGCACCAGGGCGTCGCAATCGGCGGCGCTGCCGTCACTCAGGCGCAAATGCCAACCGGCGGAATCGCGGCTGAGTGCAGTAACCGCCGCGCCGCAGCGCAACGCGCCCGGCGGCAGCCGTTGAACCAGCACGTCGATCAGCGTCTGCATGCCGTCATCGATGCTGACGAACAGGCTCCAGCGTGCGCCGCTGGTGGCGCGGGCGGCGGGCGACTGCTGGCGCATGGCGCGCCACATCGCCAGGATCACGCTGCGGTGCTTGCGCTCCATTTCGAGGAAGCGCGGCATGGTCGCCGCCAAACTGAGATCATCGGGGTCGGCGGTGTAGATGCCGCCCACCAGCGGCTGCGCCACCCGCTGCAGCGCTTCACGCCCGAGCCGCCGGGTGACGAATGAAGTGAGGCTCTCGTCGGCCAGTTGCGGGCCACGCGGCAACACCAGGTCTAGTGCCATCCGCAGTTTGCCGGGCCAGGTGAACAGGCCCGTGGTCACCAACGGCCAGAACTGTGTCGGTGCCAAGAGCAAGAATCCGTCGGGCAGAGGATGCAAGCGCCCGGCGTGGACAACATAGGTGCGCCGGTTCTCGTCGCGCGTGCGCACCAGGCGGGCGGTCAAGCCGATGCGCTCGCACAATTGCAACGCCCAGGGTTTCTCGGAGATGAACGAGTCCGGCCCCGATTCGATGACGAAGCCATCGCTGCGTTCGGTGGCGATCGAGCCGCCGGCGCGCGCGCCGGCTTCGTACACCGTGAGGTCGAGCGCCCAGCCGCGCTCGCGGCTCAACTCGACCACCCGGTGTGCCGCCGCCAGGCCGGCAATGCCGGCGCCGACTACGGCAACGCGCTGTGATACGCCGGCCATGCTTCTTCACCCGCGCGCCGGAGTTGTGCCGGCAACCGAGCCCGCCGCTGCGCCGGCGTCATCACCGGCGGCGGTGCGGCGCACGACCTCGGCCAGCATACGAATGAAGACCGGGTGGTCATTGACGGTAGGGGCGCGAACAAAGACGAGGCCGAGCTGATCCGCCACCGCTCTGGCTTCGATGTCGAGATCGTAGAGCACCTCGACGTGGTCGCAGACGAACCCGATCGGTATTACCACTACCGTGCCGGTGCCGGCGGCGGCCAGGCGCCGCAGTAGCTCACCGATATCGGGTTCCAGCCACGACTCGCGCGGATTGCCGCTCCGGCTCTGGTACGCCAGCGACCAGCGTTTGCGGCCCAAGCGCTCGGCGACCGCGCTCGCCCCGGCCTCGATTTGCGCGACGTATGCCGACGACGCGGCCATGGCGGTGGGCACGCTGTGCGCGGTGAAGACCAGATGCGCCGCCGAACCCAGGGCCGGCGGCAGCTGTGCCAGGGCGGCGGCGGTGCACTCGGCAACGGCTTCGACAAACAACGGGTGATCATGCCACCGGGGAGCGTAAACCACCGCCGGCGCCCCCGCTCCGACCTTGGCGCGCGCCGCCGTCACCGTTGCTTGGTAGCGCTCCCAGCTGGCTTCCGTTTGTTGTGCCGACAGGATCACACCCACGGCCCGCCGGTGACCGGCGGCCGCCATCTCGCTCAGGGTCTCGTGTACGTACGGGTGCCAGTTGCGCATGCCGGTAAAGACGGGCAGCGCCGGCCCCTGCGCGCGCAGCGTCGCCGCCAGTGCGTGCGCCTGCCCGAAGGTCAGACGGTTGAGCGGCGAGCACCCGCCGATCAAGTCGTAGTGCCGCGCGACGGCCTCGATCCGTTCGGGCGGAATCGGCCGCCCGCGGGTGACGTTTTGCAGAAACGGCCGGACCTCGTCGGCTCGGGTGGGTCCGCCAAAGGCGATCAGCAGCACGGAATCGAAGGTAGTGGACATCGGTTCTTGTCGGGCTGCGAGCGTAGCTCGTATTGCGCGCTGTGCCCAGCCCGTTTCGTTCCCGGCGCAAGCGCCTGCAGCGGCCGGGCGAGGAGGCAGGCTGCGGTCTTCATGCCGGCCGCGCGTTGAACTCGTGCACCGTATCGATCAGCACGCGCACGTGCTCGACCGGGGTCTGGGGTAGGATGCCGTGCCCGAGGTTGAAGATATGTCCGGGGCGGCCGCGGACCGAGCTGAGGATGGCTTCGGCGCGCCGGCGAATCTCGGCCGGCGGGGCGAACAGCGCGACCGGATCGAGGTTGCCCTGGATAGCGAAGTCACAGCCGATGCGCTGCCAAGCGGCGGCCAGGTCGCTGCGCCAATCGACGCCGAGCACTGCACCGCCAGCTTCGCGCATGGCTTCGAGCAAGCCGCCGGTATCGGTACCGAAATGGATGACCGGCACGCCCGGCGTCAGCGCCGCTATCAGATTGCACATGTGTGGCAGCACATACTGGCGGTAATCGCTCGGCGCCAGGCAACCCACCCAGCTGTCGAAGATCTGAAGCGCGTGGGCGCCGGCGGCGATCTGGCCGTTGAGATAGGCGGCAACCGCGCGTGTCAGCTTGGCCATCAGCGCGTGCCATGCCCCGGCATCCTGGTACATCAGCCCCTTGGTATGGAGGTAGTTGCGCGAGGCGCCGCCCTCGACCAAGTACGAGGCGATCGTAAACGGTGCGCCGGCAAACCCGATCAGCGGCACCTTCAACGCCGCCACCGCCCGGCGCACGGCCTCGAAAACGAACGCCAGCGTTGCTTGCGGCTCGACTTCAGGCAGCCGATCAACTTGCGCCCCGTGGCGCACGGGATGGCGGATGCAGGGGCCGTCACCCTTGGTGAATTCGAGGCCGACGCCCATGGGTTCGAGAATGAGCAGAATGTCGGCGAAGATAATGGCGGCGTCCACCCCCAGGCGCTCGGCGGCGGTGACGGTGACCTCGGCCGCCGCCTCCGGGTGGTGACATAACTCGAGGAAGCTCATGCGGTCGCGCACCGCGCGATACTCCGGCATATAGCGGCCCGCCTGCCGCATCAGCCAGATCGGGGTGTAGGGCGTGGGCTCACGCCGGCAGGCCTTGAGGAAGGGGTGATCGGTGAGCACCAAGGGTAGCTACGCCAGCGCAAGCTGGTGGTCAAGCCGGGTTTGGCTACGGCACAAGGCTGCTCCCGCGTCAGGGGGCAGACGCGGCGCAGCTCAACGGCTGGCAGCGCCGCGACCCGCGAGCGCTTCGCGCTTGGCGATGCAACTGCTGCAATCAGGCCGCTCGCACACGAAGAAGGCGGGGTCTTCTTCCAACGCTTGGGTGGCGAGGTTGACCAGATAGCGCACCGGCAGTTTGCGCGCGCTACTGCGCGCCAGCGCTATGCTGGCGACCTTCTTCGGGTCGAGGCGCTCTTCGAGCCGATCGAAGGCGGCACTGCAACCGGGCACGTTTTCCAGCACCACCCGTTCCTCATAGCCGGCGGCGTTGAGCCGGATGGCCGAGCGGCGTTCGAGGTAGGGCATCTGCATCTGTTCTTCGGCCAGGTGAATGGCAGTAACGGAATGGAGCCCGGTGCCGAGCAACAAGACGTGCCCTTGGGCGATGTTGAGTTTCTTGATCGGCCCGAACACGTTGTTGTCGCGTTGGGTCGAGAGTAGGTCGCGGGCATGTCGCCCGTAAGCAGCGAAGGAATGCGTCGGATGATTGCTGCGCAGGACCCCCGGCATGCGCCGGAAGGCTTCCGCCACCCGGCCGATCTCGCGGCTTACCGGCAGGTCGGGGTGAAACGCCACGGTGCGGCCGGCGCGCAAGCCGATCAAGGTTTCGGCGTAGGTGAACGCGGGCATCA
The DNA here is from genome assembly GCA_016210005.1 of Deltaproteobacteria bacterium. Lineage (NCBI taxonomy): Bacteria > Pseudomonadati > Myxococcota > Myxococcia > Deltaproteobacteria bacterium. The sequence goes on from JACQVA010000008.1 coordinate 84,384, forward strand.
AGATCGTGCCGTTGGCAATGGCGTCGATGAGCGCATCGCACACGGCCCGGGCGCCGCCGTCGACTTCACCGAAGGCCGACAGGGAAGAGTGCACCACGACGTGGTTGCCGTGCACGGCCAGCTGTTCGAACAACTGCAAGAGCTCGCTGCGATTCATGGTGCCGGGTCCGGCAGCGTCGCCCGCGCCTTGGCCGTGGCTTCGACCATAACGCTCAGTTTCGCGTTGGCTTCGGCCGCCGTGCGGGTCTTCAAGCCGCAGTCGGGAGTGACCCACAACGCCTGCGCGTTCACCAGCGGGCGGGCGCGCTCGATGCGTGCGTGCACCTCGTCACTACCCTCGATCACGCGCGAGTGCACATCGAGCACGCCCAGAGAGAGGTCCTTGGTAACGCGCGGGCGCTGAAAAAGCGCCCGCCAATCGACGGCGCTTTGCGAGCTCGCAAAATCGAGGTTTTCAGTCGGTAGAGCGAGCATGCCCGGGTAGATCGTGTCGAAGGCACCGTAGCACGCGTGGGTGATGAAGTATGCATCCAAGCCGTCGGTGACCAGGCGATTGGCTGCGATCGCCAACGGCAGCTCGGGTGGGCGCGCAGAGAGGGCGGGCTCATCAATTTGCACGATGCGGGCGCCCGCATGCACCAGCGCCGCCACTTCCTTGCGGATCTCGGCCGCCAGCGCCAGACAGGCCGCGCGGCGATCGGGGTAGTGTTCGTTGAATGACCAATCCATCATCGTGTATGGCCCGGTGACGATCGCCTTGACCGGACGCTTGCTGTGTCGCTGCGCGAATTGCCACCAGCCCACGGTGATGGGCTGCTGCCACCGCACTGGGCCGGTGATCACGGGCTTGTGGTAGTAGCGGTTGCCATAGGAGCGCACCAAGCCGCCCAACTCCATGCCGTCGAGCGCGTTGGCGAAGTAGCCGACCATATCGCCGCGATACATCTCGCCATCGACCAACACGTCGAGGCCCAACTGCTCCTGGCGTTCGAGCCAGTAGAGGACCGCCTCGGCGGCCAGCTCGTCCAGCTCGCGCTGGGACAAGGCCCCGCGTGCGAACTGCGCCCGCGCTGCCACCAGCGCCGGCGGCTTGGGCAAGCTGCCCACCGTGGCCGTGGGCAGGAGCGGCAGCTCGATGCCAAGCCGCTGTAACGTGGCGCGGCTCATGCGTGCTCCGGGCACAGGGCCGCGCGGATGGCGACCAAGCGTTCCAGCTTGGCCCGGGCACGGTCGCGCGGCAAGAACTCCAAGCCGCACGACGGTTGCAGGTACACGGCCTCGATCGTGTAGCGGCGCAAGAGCCGCTCGAGGCGGCGGGCCACCGCCTGTGGGTCTTCAAGCCGGCTGTCACGCCCGTCGACGACGCCGAGCGCGAGTATCTTGGCCGCACCGGCGCTGGCGATGGTTTGATCCAGGGCGGTGGTAGTGCTCAGATCGAGAGCGACGATGTCGGCGGCCACCGAATTGAGCTGGGGATAGAACGGGTCGGCGTCGGCGAAGTAAGTTGCGATAGCTATCTGGGCCTCGCCGCGCGCCTCGTAGATCGGCTCGAACAGTTGGCGCAGGAGCCGGATGTCGTCCGCGTGGCCCATGCAGATAGCGGGCTCATCGATCTGAATCACGGCCGCACCTTGTTCCGCCAACTCGCGCACCTCGGCGGCAATGATGGTGCTCAAATCCACGGCGAGGTCTTGGAAATGCGCGTACGCGTCGGTGGCGATGACCGAGAGCCGAGCCAGGGTGTAAGGCCCAGTAAGCACCGGTTTGAGCGGCCGTGAACTGGCTGAACACGCGTGCCGGAAGTCGGCGGCCAAGCCGGCGCAGTGACGTGCGAGCCGGCCGGTGATCACCGGCTGGCGATAGTAGAAGTTAGTGTCAAAGAAACGCAGCAGTCCGTTGAGGCGCACACCTGGCAGCGGCGCCATCAGGTGCGAGACTGGATCGGGCCACCGCACCTGCCCGTCGGTGACCAGGTCGATCCCCGTGGCGGCCTGCTCAGCCACGACCTCGGCGATGACGGAGCGTTCGACCACCACCAGCGCCGCGTCGTCGATCTCACCGCGTTCGTGCGCCGCCTGGGCCCGGCGCAGGCGCTGCTGATGCGCGCTGTTGCCGATGCGCGGGTAACTGCTGTGGTTGGCGAGCAAGATCTCCATTCGGCGCGGCACAATATCGAGGCCCGGCGGCGACAGCAACCGCGGCGGCCGGGGCCGCACAAACCCGCGCCCTGGCGGTGCTCGCCATCGGCTTGTCGCTGTAGCGACCAAGTGGTAGACGGAAAATGTTTCCACGACACACTCCTTCGGGCTGGAGTCGGTGGTCACGCGGGTGTTTGGATGGGAGGTTTCTTCATGACTGGCACACTCCTGCGGGTAGACTTGAGCAGCGGCAAGATCAGCCGAGAGCCGATTGCGGAAAGTTTGTGGCGGCAGTTCGTCGGCGGGCGCGGCCTCGCCAGCAAGCTGTTGGCGGATAATATGGACCCGAGCGCCGATGCGCTCGCTGCGGGCAACCCGCTGATCTTCGCCACCGGACCGCTGACCGGCACGTTGGCGCCCACCGGTGGCCGTTACGCGGTGGTCACCAAGTCGCCGCTGACCGGGGCCATCGCTTGCTCTAATTCCGGCGGCTATTTCGGGCCGGCGTTGCGTTACTGCGGCTACGATTTCCTCATGGTCGAAGGAGCGGCCAAGGAGCCGGTCTATCTCTGGATCAACGACGGCACCGTGGAGATCCGCAGCGCCCAGCACCTGTGGGGTAAGCCGGTCAACGAGACCGAAGATCTGCTGCTCGGGGCCACCCACCCCGACGCGCGGGTGGCTTCAATCGGACCCGCGGGCGAGAATCTCGCGCTTGTCGCCTGCGTCATGAACGACAAGGGCCGCGCCGCTGGCCGCTCAGGCGTAGGTGCCGTCATGGGCGCGAAGAAGCTTAAGGCGGTGGTGGCTTACGGGACCAAGGGCGTGCGCATGGTCAGAGCGCCGCAATTCCTGGGCGCCGCCCGCACCGCCGTCAGCAACATCGCCCATTCACCGCTGAGCACCGGGCTCAACACGATGGGAACTGCCGGCACCATCGGCTACATGAACATGGTCGGCATCCTGCCAACGTTCAACTTCCAGAAGGGCCGCTTCGCCGGCGCCGACAAGATCAACGGCGAGCGGGTGAAAACGGACTTCTTGACGCGTACCCGCGGCTGCCACAGCTGTACCATCAGCTGCGGCCGCGTCACCAAGATCACTGGCCACGGCAAGCTCGACGGTCACGGCGAGGGTCCGGAGTACGAAACCCTCTTCGGTCTCGGCACCACCTGTGGGGTGGATAATCTGGCGGCGATCATCAAGGCCAACTACCTGTGCAACGAACTCGGCATGGATACCATCGAGGCGGGTTGCGCCATCGCGACGGCGATGGAGTTGGCCGAGAAGGGTTACATCCCGGAGAAGGACATCGGACGGCCGCTCAGGTTCGGTGACGCCACGGCCCTGATCGAGCTGACCGAGGCGATGGCACACCGTATCGGCTTCGGCCACCTGCTCGCCGACGGCGGCTATCGCGTGGCGCAGCGCTACGGGCATCCCGAACTGTTCATCGGGTCGAAGAAGCAGGCCTTCGCCGCTTACGACCCGCGCGGTGCGCTGGGAATGGGGCTGGGCTACGCCACCTCGAACCGCGGCGCCTGTCACCTGCGCGGTTACAGCATTTCCTTGGAGCACTTCGGCAACCCGGTAAAGCTCGATCCGTTCACCGCCAACGAGAAGGCCTTCTGGATGTGCATCCTGCAGAACCAGACCTCGTTCGTTGACGCCAGCGGCGTCTGTATCTTTTCCACCATGGCGATGGGGCCCGAGTCGCTCGCCGCCATGGTCAACGACGCCACCGGGTTCGACATCGGCGAGCAGGAGATGCAGCTGATCGGCGAGCGCATTTGGAATCTCGAGCGCCTGTTCAACAACAAGGCGGGCTTGAGCCGCAAGGACGACTCGCTGCCGCCGCGGATGTTGGAGGAACCGCTGACCGAGGGCGCGGCCCAGGGACATACCGTGCCGTTGCAGCCGATGCTCGAAGAGTATTACCAACAGCGCGGCTGGGACCCCGAAGGCCGGCCGACCAAAGAGAAACTCGCCCAACTCGCTCTGCTCTAGCGTCGCGACCACCGCGCGATTTTGGTGTACCAGCGGATTGGTGTGGCCACATGGCGCATGACATGCCATGTGGCATGCGTGCGCTCGCAGCGCTCTCCTACGGGTAAGAGTTTCTTCCTATCTCTAACAACTGGTTGTCCACCTACCGCCGCCAGCAGCTGCCGGGAGCGACGAGCAACTGAGCGCTATCCCACCGTTAAACCAAGTGAAACGTTAACGTATCAGATGATCCAGCAGAGTCAGTGCCGAATTTGAAACTAGCGGCATTAGTCTAATCACGCGGATGCGGTATGTCGGCCTGGCGATGGCTTGGTTAATGCTGCCTAAGTGGCCAGGAGAAGTTGGGTTATGCCGAATCTACCCAAAACGCTGTGCGCACTCGCAACGCTTGTGCTCGGCGGCCTGGGGCTGCCGCCCGCGGGTGCGCTCGTGATTGACGATTTCCGCAGCGGTGTGGCGACCGCGCCCGGCCTGACGCAGCGGGCGGTGGGCAAGCGCGTCGCGGGCGACTCGGCCCTCGCCGGCGTGCTCGGGGGCGGGCGGCGCTTGGGTGTTGCGGCGGCGCGATTGAGGATTGCAGCACATGATGCAGTCTCCAGTGGCGTCGTTCCGGAAGCCGGCAGGTTGAACTACGCCAGCACCGAAGGCGCCGACGGCCGCGTCGAGCTGAACTACGACGCCAACGGCCGCGGCCTTAATACCAATTGGCGCGCAGAGCGGGGTCTTGCTGTCGAAGTGGCCGACGCCGACGCGGCGGCGGTCCCCTACACCGTGACGCTGGTGCTTGCCGACGGGGAGGGGCGCTCGACCAGTGCCACCCAGACCGTAACTCGAGCCGGCCCCCACCGGATCGAATTTCGCCTCAGCAACCTGCGCTCGCTTGATCTCGGGCGTATTCGCAGCCTCACCATCGTCGTCGATCCGGGCGAAGCCGGTGACCTGCAATTGAAGGGCATCCAGACTCTGGCAGGAGGAGCCACCAGCCCTTAGGGCAAATCGCGCAACAGGGAGAGTGCCGTGACTCGATCAGTACATAGCGCGCGGCGGTCTCCACGAACCCACCTCAGGTTCGCGTACCTCCTAGCCGTACCCGCGTTGCTTGCCGCCATCAGTGCGAGCGTCGGCGCGTTGACCATCGATGACTTTTCCAGCGCTGATACTACCGGGCTGCCGCCTGGTATCGTGCAGGCCAGCGTAGGCAGCACCACCGCGACCGATCCCGGTGTCGCGGGCGTGATCGGCGGCGTGCGCCGGATCACGGTGGCGGCTACCAGGATCGCCTCGAAAGCCGACTCTGTGATCGTTGGGGTATCTACTACGGCGAACCTGCTCGACTATGCTTCCACCGTCGGCGCCAATGGCCGTGTCGAGGTGTTGTACGACGCCGGCGGTGCCGGCTTGGCTGCAAATCTGGCCCTGACGACCGGCATCAGCATCGTAGTCTGTGGCGCTGATGCCGCCTCTGTCCCGTACACGGTGAGGGTTTTCCTCGTCGACTCCGCCGGTCGCAGCGCTTCGTCGCTGCAGAGCTTCACGGTTAGCGGCCCGCGCGCCATCTACTTTCCGCTCTCCGACTTCTCCGGCGTGAACCTGAGCAGCGTCTTCAGCATCCGCATAACCATCGATCCCAACAAAGCCGCCGACCTTCGCATCGATCTGATCGAAACATCTGGCGACTTCACCCCAACCCCGACCCTCACGCCAACACCGGAAGAGGAGCCCACCGAGCCGGTGGTTTTCGACACCCCCACCAACACGCCGACTGACACGCCGACCCACACGCCAACGGCAACTCCGAGCGAGACGCCGACTTTGACCCCGACTCACACGCCGACGCTGACGCCGACTTCGACGCCCACCAACACGCCTACTGACACGCCAACGGCAACGCCAAGTGAAACGCCGACTCTGACCCCGACTCACACGCCGACGCTGACGCCGACTTCGACGCCCACCAACACGCCTACTGACACACCGACGGCAACGCCAAGCGAGACGCCGACTTCGACCCCGACTCACACGCCGACGCTGACGCCGACTTCGACCGCCACCGACACAGCAACGGCTACCGCCACTCAGACCGCATCGCCGACGCCAACTGCAACCGCCCCGGACCACGGCTGCACTTACACTGTTGGATACTGGAAGAATCATCCCGAGGCCTGGCCAGTCGACAGCATCACGATTGGCGGTGTGGCCTACACCAAAGCCGAAGCCATCTTCATCCTGCAGACACCAACCGGTGGTGACGCGACGTACATCCTTGCCCACCAGCTCATTGCCGCCAAACTCAATGTCCTGAACGGCGCCAATGGTGCTGCCGTCGCCGATGCCATTGCCAGCGCCGACACCTGGCTGGCCGCGCATCCTCTCGGCAGCAACCCGTCCGATGCGGACCGCGCCTACGGCATCGCCCTGGCGGCTGTTCTCGACGGCTACAACAACGGCGTGATCGGACCGGGCCATTGCGATGACGAACCGCCCACGCCATCACCGACCAAGACGCTGCGGCCGACCAAGACACCAACCCCGCCACTACCCACGGCCACTGCAACCCCGACGCGCACTCCGAGCGCAACTCCAACGGCCACCAAGACCAGCCGCCCAACCTCCACGCCAAAGGCAACGCCGACCCCATCGCCCACACCGACGCCAACACCGGCACTGGGTGCCGAGTTTTGCACCTTGACGCAGGGCGGCTGGGGCGCCCCCGGCGGCATCGCTAACGGAACCGCCGGCTTCGTCACTCGCAACCCCGCAATTCTGCCCGCCACTATCGGTGAGCCGGGACGGGCAACGACCGTTTACACACAGGCGGCGCTGATCGCTTACCTGCCAACGGGCGGCACGCCCCACCTGCTCAACAGCGGTGATCGTCACTTCGTTGTACCGTTCCAGGTTGTCGACGATGGCGGCGGCGTGCTCAGCGGTCAGGCGCTCGCACTTACACTGGCCGTTTATCTCTCCGACAGCGGGGGGTCCTTCGCTGGCTTCGGCTCTCTGTTCTTGACGGCCGAGCCGTTCTGCACGCAGGCACTGAGCGCCGGGCCAGACCGCTTGCTCGGCACCGGCGACGATGAATTGGATGTCGCCAGCAGCCGTAGCGGCCCATGGGTCATGGCCCCGAGCGTCGTCGGTGACGGCATGACGGTTTATGGCGTTCTCGAGCTCGCGAATCATTACCTCGGCGGCGGCAGCGGCAGTGCCACGATCACCGAGGTCAACGAAGCTTTGACGACGCTCAATGAGGCCTTTGACGAGTGCCGCCGGCTCGTCCCCTGTAACTCGTACGAATCCCGCCGAGTGGTCCCCTGGGAGCCGGAGTCCGCGCTCAGGGCACGGCGGCGCCACTAAGTGCTTTGCTGGCTTTGCTGCGGCCCTGCATGGCAGCGCGCTCGCGCGGTGGCGGCTCCACCTCTATAATCCTGCACCATGCACGGTTTTCTGCTCACACCTACTTACCGCGTCGTGGCGGGGGTACCGGAGGTACATCTTTACGGCGTGCTGGAATCGGGCGAGCCTTGCCTGATCATCGACAACCGCACGCGGCCCTGTTTCTTTGTGCGCGCCGCCGACGCTCAGGCCGCGCTCGCGCTCGGCGCGGCGGTTGAGCCGAGCCCGCTGCGCACGCTCAGCGGTGAGCCCGCCGCCCGCGTAACCGTGGCCCTACCCGGTGACGTGCCGCCGCTGCGCCGCCGGTTGGAAGAGCGCGGGGTGATTTGTTGGGAAGCCGACGTCCGCTTCGCCTATCGCTATCTGATCGATCGTGGCATCCGCGGCGCCTTCGCTGTCGCCGGCCACTCGCAAACGCACGAACGGCTCGGCCGCGTGTTCCACAATCCCGAGCTCCGCCCTGCCCGCTGGCATCCGACACTGAAAGTGCTGTCGCTCGACATCGAGACCGATCTCAAAGGCGATGAGGTTTACGCCATCGCGCTGCATACCCGCGACTTCAGCCGCGTGATCCTGGTGCACCAGCAGGTGTGCGAACGCGCCGAGACGGTGCACTCGGAGAAGGCCGCCATCCGGCGCTTCCTCGAATACGTTCACGCGCTCGACCCCGACGTCATCACCGGTTGGAACGTCGCCGACTTCGACTTGGCCGTGCTGGCACGGGCCGCGCACCGGCACGGACTGCACTTCGCCCTCGGCCGCACCAACGACGAGTTCGAGCTGCGCAAGGACGCCTCGTTCACCCGCGAGTCGCGCGCGGTGTTGTATGGGCGGGTGGTGCTCGACGCGCTCTCGCTCATGCGCGGGGCCTTCATCCGGCTCGACGATTACAAGCTCGAAACCGCAGCGCGCGCGTTGCTCGGCAAAGGCAAGCTGTTCGCCGGCGACGGCCGCCACCAGCAAATCGAAGACGCCTACCATCACGATCCGCAGCGGCTGGTGGATTACAACCTGCAAGACGCCGTGCTGGTCAGTGAGATCCTCGACCGCACCGGCTTGATCGATCTGGCGATCGAGCGCAGCGTGCTCACGGGCATGCCGCTGGACCGCGTCAGTGCGGCAATCGCGTCGGTCGATTCGCTCTATCTGGCCGAGCTGCGCGGGCGCGGCGTCGTGGCACCGTCGGTCGGGGCCGAGGAGAAGACGGCCCGCATCGCCGGCGGCTACGTGATGGAGTCCAAGCCCGGCCTGTACCGCAACGTCCTGGTATTCGACTTCAAAAGCCTGTACCCGAGCATCATCCGCACCTTGAACATCGATCCGCTCTCATACGTGCCGGTGCCCGCGCCCGGCGCGGACTACATCGCGGCGCCCAACCGGGCGCATTTCCGCCGCGATCTGCCCGGCATTCTGCCCGAGCTGGTGGCCCGCCTGGCGGCCGAGCGCGAGGCGGCCAAGCGCTCCGGCCACGGCGTCAAGGCCAACGCGATCAAGATTCTGATGAACTCGCTCTATGGCGTGCTCGGCTCCGGCGCCTCCCGGCTGTTTTTTCCGGAGGTGGCCAACGCGATCACGCACGCTGGGCAATACCTGATCAAGGTGGCCGCCGATCACGCCCGGGGCCGCGGCTACGAGGTCATCTATGGTGATACCGACTCGCTGTTCATCGACTCGGTCGAAGCCGATGCCGAGCGCGCCTTGGCGCTGGCGGAGACGCTGCGGGCCGATATCGGCGCGGCCGTCGCCGCGGCGGTGCGCGAGCGCTTCGGTTGCGAGAGTTACCTCGAACTGGAGTTCGAGAAGCTCTACCGCCGCTTCTTCTTGCCCGAGGTGCGCGGCGGCAAGATCGGCAGCAAGAAGCGCTACGCCGGCTTAGTGATTGAGGACGGCCGCGAGCAGATCGAGTTCATCGGCCTCGAATCGGTGCGCCGCGATTGGAGCGAAGTGAGCAAGCGCTTTCAAGGCGAGCTGCTCCAGCGCGTATTCCACGACCAGCCGGTGGAGAGCTTCATCAAGTCGTTCGTCGCCGAGCTGCGCGCGGGTGGGTTTGATGCCCTGCTGGTGTACAAGAAAGCGGTGCGCAAAGACCTCGACGCCTACGTCAAGACCACTCCGGCGCACGTCAAGGCCGCCCGCAAGCAGCGCCAAGGCAGCGGCCGCATCGTCGAGTACGTCATGACCCGCAACGGCCCTGAGCCCGTGGGTGAAGAGACCGCTCCGCCCGACTATCAGCATTACGTCACCCACCAACTCGAGCCGGTGGCGGATGCCATCCTGCGCTGCTTGGGCACCGACTTCGCCACCGTCACCCAGAGCCGCAAGCAGCTGGAGCTGTTCTAACGCGGCAGGCTCAGCGCGGTTCAAGATCCTTGCGATAGTAGTACTCGATGGTGGCGCTGAGGTCGTGCAATTCGCGCGTGGGGCCGCGGCGGTAGCCGAGGCGCTCGTAAAGGCGATGGGCGTCGGCGAAGCGCGTGTCGGTCCATAAGTCGATGAAGGCCGCGCCGCGGCCACGGGCCGCCGCCTCGACCAACTCGCACAAGCGCGCGCCGAGTCCCTGGCGGCGAGCTGCACGCGCCACGTAGAGCTTGCGCAGCTCCAGCCCACCGGGCTGGGCTGCCTGGGTGAAGCCGACGCAGCCCACTATTGTTCCCGCCTGCTCGGCCACCCAAACCCAGCCGCCGGCCCGGCGAAAAGCCGTGGCGATCGCGCGCAACTCCGGCACCTCGCCATCGACGTCGAGCACGCAGCCGGGGTATTCGCTGAACACGGCGCCGATCAGCGCAATGAGTGCGGGGCCGTCTTGGTCGCGGCCATCACGGATCTGTACCGGTGGGATAGTCAAGCCAACTCCTTTTCAGTCGAGGTCAGGCCGCGGCGCGCAATCAGCTCCGGGCGGGGTCGGGTTTGTCGGGATCGATCGCCAGCGTTGCCAGCGCCTGCTGCACCTTGGCGGCATCAACTTGGCCGCGCTGCGCCAGCTCGTAGAGCGCCGCCACGCAGATCAACTCGGCATCGACTTCGAAGAAGCGCCGCAAGGCCTCGCGAGTGTCGCTGCGGCCGACGCCGTCGGTGCCGAGCGCGCGCAGGCCGGCCGGGGCAAACGGCGTGATCTGATCGGCGACGATCTTCATGTAATCGGTGGCCGCTACGATCGGCCAGGGCTCCTCCGCCAGCACCTGCCTCAGGTAGGGCAGGCGCGGCGGCGCCAGCGGATGCAGCATGTTGTGGCGGGCGGCGCTGAGCGCGTCGCGCCGCAACTCGCTGTAACTGGTCACGCTCCATACCTCCGCCGCTACGCTGTGCTCAGCCAGCAACGTCTGCGCCCGCAGCGCCTCGTTCAAGATGGCGCCGCTGCCGAAGAGATGGATACGCGGGCCTACGCTCGGATCGGGCGCGGTCCGGACCTTGTACAGTCCGCGCACGATGCCTTCGGCAACCCCCTCCGGCATGGGCGGCTGTACGTATGGTTCGTTCATGACCGTCAGATAGTAAAAGCAGTCCTCGCGCTCGGTGTACATGCGGCGGATGCCGTCCTCGACGATCATCGCGATCTCGTAAGCGTAAGCCGGGTCGTAGGCGTGCACGCTCGGCACCACACTGAACAGCAAGTGACTATGGCCGTCCTGATGCTGCAAGCCCTCGCCCGCCAAGGTGGTGCGGCCGGCGGTGGCGCCGATGAGGAAGCCCTTGCCGCGCGCATCGGCGTGCTGCCAGATCAAGTCGCCGATGCGCTGGAAGCCGAACATGGAATAGAAGAGGAAGAACGGGATCGTGTTCACGCCATGGGCGGCGTAAGCGCTGCCGGCGGCGGTGAACGAGGCCATCGCCCCGGCTTCAGTGATGCCCTCCATCAGCAGCTGGCCGTCTTTGGCTTCGCGGTAGTAGGCGACGATGTCGGAGTCGACCGGCTCATAGGCCTGGCCCTGCTCCGAGTAGATGCCGAACTTGCGGAAGAGCGAGTCCATGCCGAAGGTGCGGGCCTCATCCGGCACGATCGGCACAATCAGCCGGCCGATGGTCGGGTGGTTCATGAGGTGGCGCAGCAGGGTGACCAGCACCATCGTGGTCGCCACCTCGCGGCCCTTGCTGCCGTCCCGGAACTCATCAAAGAAGGAAGCTGGCAGCGCGCCCAGCGGCTGCGAGCGCACCAAGCGCCGCGGCACCGCGCCGCCCAACGCCGCCCGCCGCTCGCGCAGGTACTGAATCTCCTCGCTGTCGTCAGGCGGCCGGTAGAAAGGCATCTCGGGCAGATCACGATCACTGACCGGGATACCGAGCCGATCGCGGAACTCGCGCAGTTCGCGTTCAGCGAGCTTCTTAGCCTGATGCGAGATGTTGCGGCCTTCGCCGGCCGCACCCAGGTGGTAGCCCTTGATGGTCTTGGCCAGGATGACCGTCGGGGCCGCGGTGTTGTGGACGGCGCGGTCGTAGGCGGCGTAGACCTTCTCGGGATCGTGGCCGCCGCGGCGCAGCCGGCGCAGCTTGGCGTCGGTCAGGCCCGCCACCAGTGCCAGCAGCACGGGATCGGTACCGAAGAAGTGCTGCCGGATGTAGTCGCCCGACTCGACGGTGTACTTCTGGTATTGGCCGTCAACCACTTCGCCCATACGCTGCACCAGCAGCCCGCTGTGGTCGCGGGCGAGCAGCGGGTCCCAATCATCGCCCCAGATCACCTTGAGTACGTGCCAGCCGGCGCCGCGGAAGGCGGCTTCCAGCTCCTGGATGATCTTACCGTTGCCGCGTACCGGGCCGTCGAGGCGCTGGAGGTTACAATTGATCACCCAAGTGAGATTGTCGAGGTGCTCGCGCGCCGCCAGGTTGATGGCGCCCATGCTCTCGGGCTCGTCCATTTCGCCGTCGCCGAGGAAGGCCCAGACGCGGTTGCGGCTGGTGTCGGCGAGGCCGCGTGCGGCGAGGTAGCGGGCAAAGCGGGCCTGGTAGATGGAGCAGATCGGGCTGAGCCCCATCGACACGCTCGGCCACTCCCAGAACTCGGGCATCAGCCACGGATGCGGGTACGACGACAGTCCGCCTCCGGGCACCAGCTCGCGGCGGAAGTTGCTCAACTGCTCTTGCGACAGCCGGCCTTCGAGGAAGGCGCGCGCGTAGATGCCGGGGGCGGCGTGGCCCTGGAAATACACGAAGTCGCCCGCTGCCTCTGCGGTATGAGCCCGGAAGAAGTGATGAAAGCCGACCTCGACCAGCGTAGCCAACGAAGCGTAGGTGGAGATGTGGCCGCCGATACCGCCGGAGTGCTTGTTCGCCTGCACCACCATCGCCGCCGCGTTCCAGCGCAGCAGGCTCTTGATGCGCCGCTCGACGGCACGATCGCCCGGGTAGAGCGGTTGGTCCTCGGCGGGAATGCTGTTGACGTAAGGGGTATTAGCGGCAAACGGCGCAATGATGCCGCGCTGGTAGCCCAGCTCGATCAGCCGCGCCAGCAGCGAACGCGCCGGGCCGGTCCCCTCTGCCCGGATCAGCGCCTCGAATGACTCGACCCACTGTGCCGCCGGCGCCGGCGACTGCTCGCGTTCCGGCAGGTTGTCCATGGCGGCAAGGATACCATGGCCGGGGCGGGCTGTAAGCGCACCCCGATGCACCCCGACATACGCCTAACCCACAAGTTGGCCTGACGGACTAACCGACGGCTGGCCCGCGTCGGCGGTAGTCGAGCTGGCGCGCCGGCGCGGGGAGGCCGGGGCCGGCTTGCGCTCATCGAGCAGATGGCGAATGGCGAGCAGCGGCCGGCGCCATAACATCCGTGGGCCGGCATAGCGCATCACCGCCCGGATCTGCTCTCGGCGCGCCGGCTGGTAACAATGGATCGGGCACAGCGCGCAGGTGGGCTTGTCTTCGCCGTAGGGGCAGCGGTCAAGCCGTTGCTGCGCGTAACCGGCCAGGGCGAAGCACGCTGAGCAGAGCCCGCGCTTGGCGGCGTGCTGCTTGCGGCAGAAGAGCGCGATCATGGCGTCGATCGTCTTGCGCTCGCGCGCCAGTCGTTTGCCGGCTGCGCTCATGCCGTTCACGAACCGCTTTCAGCCACGGCCCCGTTGCGCAGGTAAGTGTCCATCGAGCGGGCGGCGATGCGGCCCTGGCCCATCGCCAGGATGACCGTGGCGGCGCCGGAGACGATGTCGCCGCCGGCGAACACGCCCGGGATCGAGGTCTGCATGGTCTTGGGGTCGGCAACCACGGTGCCCCACTTGCTGACCTGCAACTCCGGGGTTGTGCGTGGCACCAGCGGGTTGGGCTTGTTGCCGATTGCCACGATGACGGTGTCGAGCTCGATGACGAACTCGGAGCCCTTCTTCGGTACCGGGCGCCGGCGTCCCGACTCGTCGGGCTCGCCGAGTTCCATCTCGATGCACTCCATGCCGGTGACCCGGTGGCGCCGGTCGCCGAGCACGCGCGTGGGATTGGTGAGCAGCCGGAACTTCACACCTTCCTGCTCGGCGTGGTGGACTTCTTCGACCCGCGCCGGCATCTGCTCGCGCGCTCGGCGGTAGACGATCGTGACGTCGCCGCCCAGGCGCAGCGCGGTGCGTGCGGAGTCCATGGCGACATTGCCGCCGCCGATGACCGCCACGCGCCGGCGACGGATCGGCGGCGTGTCGTACTCGGGGAACAAGTACGCTTTCATCAGGTTGGCGCGCGTCAGGTACTCGTTGGCGGAATAGACGCCGATGAGATTCTCGCCCGGCATCTCCATGAACGAGGGCAGCCCGGCGCCGGTGCCGATGAAGACCGCGTGGTAACCTTCTTCGTCGAGCAACTCGCGGATGGTGCTGTTGCGCCCGACGACGTAGTCCATGACGAACTGCACGCCGAGCTTTCTCAGGTAATCGACTTCGGCGCGCACGATCTCTTTGGGCAAGCGGAATTCCGGAATGCCGTACATCAACACGCCGCCGGGCTCCTGCAACGCTTCGAAGACGGTGACCTGGTGACCCTTGAGCACCAGATCGCCGGCTACCGTCAAGCCCGCCGGGCCGGCGCCGACCACGGCCACCCGCTTGCCGGTGGGCGGCGCCAACTCGGGGATGGTTACCGCCGCTCGGTGGCGCTCGTAGTCGGCGGCGAAACGCTCGAGCCGGCCGATGGCCACAGGCTGATGCTTGAGCCCGATGACGCAGGCGCCTTCGCATTGCTCCTCTTGCGGGCAGACGCGACCGCAGACCGCCGGCAGGGCGTTGTCCTGCTTGATCTTGCGCGCGGCTTCGAGGAACTTGCCGGCCTGAATCAGCGCTACGAAAGCGGGAATGTCGATGTTGACCGGGCAGGCGGCCACACACTTGGGATTCTTGCACATGATGCAGCGCAAGGCTTCGAGCTTGGCCAGCTCGGCGGTGAAGCCGTAAGGCACCTCGTCGAAGTTCCTGACCCGGTCTTCGGGCTCCTGTTCCGGCATCGGCTGCCGGGGGATGGACTTCTTGTCTATCGCCTGTGACATCGCTGATCGCTCACGGCACGCAGCCGTGCCCGCGCCGGCGCTCCACCGGGGCGCTGCGGGCGACGGCTTGAATTTCCTCGTCGCTGTACGCCACCCGGCGATCGCGGATCTCCTCCCAATCGACCTCGTGGGCGTCGAAGAACGGGCCGTCAACGCAGGCAAATTGCGTTTGCCCGCCGACGCTGACGCGGCAGGCGCCACACATGCCGGTGCCGTCGAGCATGATCGGGTTGAGTGCCACCAACGTCTTGACCCCGAACGGCTTGGTCGCCTCGCCGGCGAGCATCATCATGAACAGGCAGCCGACGGCGATCACGCGATCGAGCTGCTCGCCGCCGGCCAGCTTGCGCTTGATCACGTCGAGCGCGTGCCCCTTGGTGCCGTTGGAGCCGTCGATGGTGGTTTGAATCATCTCGTCGGAAGCCGCCTGTAGCTCGGCGCGAAAGTAATGCAGGTAGTGGCTGTCGGCCTCGACCACGGTAACGACGCGGTTGCCCGCAGCCTTCATCGCCCGCGCAATGCCGAGGACAGCGCCCAAGCCATAACAGCCGGCCGCCAGCGCTACCGTGCCGAAGCGCTCGATCTCCAGCGGCACGCCCAGTGGGCCCACCAAGTGGGCCACCTCATCGCCGGCTTGCAGCAAGACCAGCTTGCGGCTCGATTGGCCGACCTCCTGTACCACCAGGGTGATGGTGCCGGCCTGCCGGTCCCAATCGCACAGAGTGTAAGGCACCCGCTCCGACTTCTCGTCGACCATCACAATGACGAACTGCCCGGGGCGGGCCTTCTTGGCGATGGCGGGTGCGCGCAGGACGGTCTCGTGGACGTTGGGCGCAACCTCCTGCTTTCTGACGATCTCGAACACGGCTCAGCCTCCCGCCACAGCGGCCAACGGCGCCGGCTCGGCCGCGGCCAGCTCGCGCAGGCCGGACACTTTGTCGGCCAGGCAGTGGCCGCGGAAATGCGTCCGGCGCTCTGCCGGATCACTGGCGGCGAGCGGGGCAGCCGGCCGCTTGAGTCGCAAGCGCGCGCCGGCGGCACCGGCCTCGGCCGCAATCGCCTTGGCCGACGGGTAGTCGAAACCGGTGGCGCCCAAGGCGCGCGCTAGCTCACAAACAGTGCGCCAATCGGGCTGAGCCTCTCCTGGTCCGTCGCAGGCCCGGCGCAGCGGGCGCATCAGGCCCTCGCCGTCGACGAAGATCCCATCAACCTCGGCAAGCACGGTTGCCGGCAGGATCAGCGCGGCCCGCTCGCTGGCGGCGCTGGGGTAGCAGTCCAGCACCAGCACCAGTTCCAGCTGCGCCAGCAGCGCCGGCGCGACGAAGTCGCCCGCCAGCAGCGCGGCGCGCACGCCCGCGGGCAGCGCCCGGCGTGCCACGCCGCGGGCATCGGGCGCGATCTCCAGGTAATGCGGCGACCGCATCACTTCATAAGTAAATTTGCGGAACACATAGCGATCTTCGAGCGTGTTGCTGGTGTCGCATACCAGCGCGAAACCGGCGCCGGCGAACGGTTTCAGCCGTTCGGCCGCCTGCGCCAGTGCCCGCGGCCAGCTCAGCTCGCGCCAGCGATCGCCAACGCGCACTTGCGGCGCGCTCAGCCGGCCGGCGCCGTTGAGGAACTCGGGGACGGCGAAACGCCCGAGAACACAAATCGGTACCCGCGTGCTGATGCCGCGGGCCATCACCGCCTGCTTGCGCCCGTTGCTGTGCACGGTGATGGCACAGGCCGCCTCGCACAGCGAACAGGTGGTGGCGACGAAGCGCTGCGGTGCGCCGAACCATTTGGCGTAACGATCGGCGAGGCTGCCGGTGGGGCAGACGTCGATGCACGAGCCGCAGAAGCGGCAGCCGGCCTCGGCGAGCGGGCGGCCGAAGGCTTCGCCGATGCGAGTCTGGCTGCCGCGGCCGACGAAGTCGATGGTGCTCTGCCCGTGATGAGCTTTGCAGATCCGCACGCAGCGGCCGCACAGGATGCACAGGTTCAAGTCGCGGTCGATGAAGGGATCGGAGCGTTCGAGCGGGAAGTTGCGGTACAGCGGCGGCACCGGCAGCTCGGTCAAATCCAGCTCCGCGCACAGGTCGGGTACGGCGCACACTTGCTTGTTGTTGCAAGTGTGGCAGCCGGTGGTACGGCCGGCTTTGGCGGCGGCGGGACGGAATCTCTCACACAGCTCTTGTTTCTCACAGATGAGGCAGGCGCTGGGGTGTTCGAGCAGAATCAGTTCGAGAATGCCGCGGCGCAGCTCCTTGAGCGCGGCGGTCTCGGTGCGCACCACCATGCCCGCGATCGCCGGGGTGGCGCACGAGGCCGGAAATCCGCGCAGGCCGTCGATCTCCACTACACACAGGCGGCAGGCGCCGAAGGCCGGCAAGTTAGGGTGGGTGCACAGGTGCGGGATGTTGATATTGTGCCGCAAGGCGCACTGCAGCACCGATTCGCCGGCGCGCGCGCTCACGGTTTGGTCGTTGATGGTCAGCTTCACGGCTCCAGCTCCCTGCCGTCGGCATCAAGCGCGGCGGCCGCGCCGGCGGCAGTGCCGCGCTTGCGCTTTTGCTCTTCGTAGCGGGTCAGCTCGCCGCTGCTGCGGAAAACCGCGGCATAGATCGGAGGACACACGCTTAGGCACGAGCCGCACTGCGAGCACGCTTGCTGGTTGATCACGTGCGGCTTGCCGCGGATACCGCTGATCGCTGCGGTCGGGCACACCTTGAGGCAAGCCGTGCAGCCGGGGCAACGCTCGGCATCGATGTGGTGGCGGATCAGTGGCCGGCACACGAAGGCCGCGCACTGCTTCTTGTCGACGTGGTCGTGGTACTCCTGGCGGAAGTAGCGCAGCGTGGTCAGCACCGGGTTGGGGGCGGTCTGACCGAGGCCGCAGAGCGAGCCGCGCGCTACCGTCAGCGCCAGCCCCTCGAGCTTCGCAATGTCCCCGGGCTTACCTTCGCCGCCGGCGATGTGTTCGAGCAGGTAGAGCATGGCGCGCGTGCCGACGCGGCAGGGCGGGCACTTGCCGCACGACTCGGTCTGAGTGAAGGAGAGGAAATACTTGGCCAGATCGACCGCGCAGCTGTCCTCGTCGAGCACGATCATGCCGCCGGAGCCCATGATCGAGCCGGCCTGCGCCAGCGATTCGTAGTCCACCGGCAGGTCGAGCTTTTCCGCCGCGATGCAGCCGCCCGAGGGGCCGCCGGTCTGCACCGCCTTAATCGGCTTGCCGTCGGAGCTGCCGCCGCCGATCTCTTCGACGATCTGGCGCAGGGTGGTGCCCAGTGGCACTTCGATCAAGCCGGTGCGTTTGACCTTGCCGGCCAGAGCGAAGCTGCGCGTGCCTTTGCTGGCTTCGGTGCCGACCTCGGCGTACCACTCGGGGCCGTGGCGCAAGATCAGCGGCAGATTGGCGAGCGTCTCGACGTTCTGAATGATGGTGGGTTTGCCCCACAGGCCGCTGACGGCGGGAAACGGCGGGCGGGGTTGCGGCATGCCGCGGCGGCCTTCGATCGAGGCAATCAGCGCGGTTTCCTCGCCACAGACGAAAGCGCCGGCACCCTTCTTGATTTCGAGCTCGAACGAGAAAGCCGAGCCGGCAATGCGCTCGCCGAGCAGACCGAGAGCGCGCATCTGAACGATGGCGGCTTTCAGGCGAATTATCGCCAGCGGATACTCAGCGCGGCAATAGATGTAGCCGTTACTCGCGCCGAGGGTGAAGGCGGCGATCAGCATGCCTTCCAAGACCGCGTGCGGATCACCTTCGATCAGCGAGCGGTTCATGAACGCGCCGGGATCACCCTCGTCGGCGTTGCAGATCAGGTAGCGCTGCTCCGCGGCCACTTGGCGGCAGGTGTCCCACTTGCGCCAGGTCGGAAAGCCGGCGCCGCCGCGACCGCGCAGGCCGGCGCGCTTGACCGCGGCGAGCACTTGCTCGGCGCCGATTTCCAAGGCGCGCAGGAAGCCGCGATAGCCGTCGCGCGCCAAGTAGTGCTCGACGTTGCCGGGATCGATGAGGCCGCAGTTGGCGAGCACGCGCCGCACCTGGCCGCGCATCATCGGGTGATCGACGAAGGCGCCGATACCGTCCAAGCTGCTCGGGTTGATCCGCCCCAAGGCCCACTCGGCGCAGGGGTCGTCACCCAGCACGTGCCGGCTCACAATCTGTGCCGCCTGGTGCGGTCCGACGTTTCCGAAACAAATGCGCGGTGCCCCTGGCTTGTGCACGATGACGAGGGGCTCGAGCGAGCAGGGGCCGAGGCAGCCGGTTTCAATGATCTCGGCGGAAAGGTTGTGCGCCGCAATCTCGGCCCGCAGCCGCGCGATCGTCTCACCGGCACCGGCGGCGCGGCCGCAGGTGGCCGCGCCGACGAAGAAGATCGGGGTGCGGCTGTTCTCCAGCGCCTGCCAACGCTCGCGCGCGGCGGCGTAGGCTTGCTCCAAAGCGATCATGGCTTGTTGCCGTTCGGTTTGTGCCCGAGCTGCGAGAGCAGGCCGCGAACCTGCTTGGGCTTCATGCCCGCACGGACCTGGCCGTCAACCAGCACCACCGGCGCCAGCGCGCAACAGCCGACGCAGGCGACTCGTTCGAGCCCGAACCTCTGGTCGGCGGTCATTTCGCCGGCTTTGATGTTCAGCCGCTCCTCGAAGTCGAACAGCAGTTGCTGGCCGCCGCGCACGTGACAGGCCGTGCCCTGACAGACGTGGATGGTGTGGTCAGCCGGGGGGCGGAAGCGGAACTGGGCGTAGAAGGTAGCCACGCCGTAGATCTCGTTTTCCGAGATGCCGCTGGCGTCGGCTAAGGCGTGGAGCGCGTCTTGTGAGAGGTAGCCGTGGCGCTCCTGGATCTCTTGTAGCAGCCCGATCAAGTTCTCCCGGCGCGGCGGGTAGCTGGCCAGGATCTCCGCGATTGTCGCTGTGGCTTCGCCTGTGCTCATGAGCGTCGTTGAGCTTTGCTACCGCGCCTTCTCCAGCCGCAGGCCTTGCACCGGTGTGCACGTAATACTTCTCGCTCTCACGCAGGCCAGCATCTTGACCACCGGCACAGGCTTAGCATTGTCGCGACCGTACGAGTAGCCAGAAAGCCTAATAGGTGAATCAGCTGGCTGGCGCGCCGGCCCCGCTGGTCTTCACAGGGTACTTGTCACTCCCTCACCAACAACGCCCGCGTGGCCGGGTGCTGTGGCTGTTCGAGCAGCTGGTCGGGCGGGCCGCTTTCGACGATCAGTCCGTCGGCGAGCACGGCAAATCGGCTGGCGATGCGGCGGGCGAAGGCGATCTGGTGCGTCACCAGCATCATCGTCTGGCCGGCCGCCGCCAGGTCGGCGATGACCGCAAGCACCTCACTGGCCAAGCGCGGATCGAGGGCGGAGGTGGGCTCGTCGAGCAGCAGCACGTCGGGCTCCATCGCCAGCGCGCGAGCGATCGCCACGCGCTGTTGCTGCCCGCCGGACAAGGCGTGCGGAAAGGACTCGCCCTGGCGTTCGAGTCCGACGCGGGCCAGCAGTGCCTGGGCGCGGGTCCGGGCGCTGGCGGCATCGAGGCGCAAGACGTGGCGCGGGGCTTCCATCACGTTGCCGAGCGCACTCAGGTGCGGGAACAGATGAAAGCTCTGAAACACCATGCCGGCGCGCAGCCGCACCGCGCGCAACGCCGCCGCGTCGCGCCGCTCGCTCATCCCCGGCCTCAGCCGCTGCCCGGCAATCTCGACCGTACCGGCGGTGAACGGCGTGAGATAGTTGAGCGCGCGCAGCAGCGTGGTCTTGCCGCTGCCCGAGGGCCCGACCAAGGCCAGAACCTCGCCGCGCGCGACGCTGAAATCGATGCCGCGCAGGATATCGACACCGCGCAGGCGGGTGCACAGGCCGCGGACGATCAGCACCGGTGCGCTTGTCATGCCGCCACCGGTACCAGACGGCGTTCCAGGCGGCGGGCCAGGCGCGACAGCGGATAGCTCAGCGCCAGATACAAGGCGGCGCACAACAGCCCCGGTGCCAGCCAACCCCGTACGTCGACCGCGGTGATGGTCATCTGCTTGGTAAGTTCCACCACCGTGATCACCGACACCAGCGAAGAGTCTTTGAGCAAGGCGATGAAGTCGTTGGCGATGCCCGGCAGCGCCGTGCGCAGCGCCTGTGGCAGCACGATGCGCCGCAGCGCCAGTG
Source organism: Deltaproteobacteria bacterium (assembly GCA_016210005.1). Classification (NCBI taxonomy): domain Bacteria; kingdom Pseudomonadati; phylum Myxococcota; class Myxococcia; species Deltaproteobacteria bacterium. The sequence continues at coordinate 105,527 of JACQVA010000008.1, forward strand.
CGCGCGACATTCCGAGTGAAAGCGCGGCTTCGGTTTGGCCGGCCGGCACCGCCTCGAGTCCGGCGCGATAGATCTCGGCTTCGTAGGCCGCGTAGTTCATGCCCAGCCCAAGCACCGCTGCGGTGAAGGCATCGAGGCGTAACACCGGCGCCAGCCCGTAGTAGAGGACGTAGAGTTGCAGCAGCACCGGCGTGCCGCGGAAGATCTCGACGTACAAGTTGCTCAGCAGCGCCGCCGGCGCAGCGCCGTAACGGCGCGTCAAACTCAGGGCCAGCCCACCCGCCACCGCCAGCGCCATCGCCAGCGCCGAGATCATTACGGTAACCGCTGTGCCGCGCAGAAACAGCTTGAGATGACCGGCAGTGAGAGCGGCAGCCTTCGTCGCCACAGGTGGCGGTGTCGCGGCGACAACGGCGATCTCCGCTTGGCGTTCATTCCATAGTTGCCAGCGTGTCAGAATGGCGCGCAGCTCCCCCGCCTGCACCGTCGCCGCCAGCGCGTCGTCCAACGCCACCAGCAAGCCGGCATCAGCGGGCCGCAGGCCGATGGCGTAGGTACCTTCGCCGACGGTTGCCGCCGCGCGCAGGCTGGGGCGCACCAGGCCGTAGCGCTCGGCGATGATGTTATCGAGCACCACCCCGGCCAGGCGGCCCTGCTCCAAGTCGATGTAGGGCTCCTCCACCCCCTCGTACAGCACCACCTCGACACCAGGTGTGTCGCGCAGCAATTCGAAGGCGAGCGACCCGTTGAGGGTGCCGACGCGTTGCCCGTGCAGATCGGCGAGCTCGTGGACGGTGGTGTTGGCGCGCGCCACCGCCAGCAGTTCGGTGAAAGCGTAGTAAGGGCGGGTGAAGGCCACCCGAGCCCGATGGGTGGGGGTCACCTCGAAGCCGTTGAGGATCATGTCGAAATCGCGGCGTTCGAGCGACGGCACCAGGTTCTGCCAGTCGTTTTGCACGAACTCGGCGCGCACCCCCAGCCGTTGCGCCAGCGCCTCTGCGATTTCGACCTCGAAGCCGATCAGGCGGGCAGTGTCATGCGGGTGCTGAAAGACATACGGCTCGCCCCCCTGGATGTCGCCGCCCCAGCGCAACGTGCCCCGCGCCCGCACCTCCGCTAGGGCGTCGCCGGCGGCGGTCTCGGGCCGGTGAAAGAGCGCGAGCAAGAGCGCCAATGCGGCGAGCCCGCCGCGAGCAATGAGTGAGCTGAGGTGCGAACGAGCGTCTCGGCGATCGGCCATGTCGCGACGGGCTCCCGCGGCTAGGCCTGCGCCGGGCCGATCCACACCGTCTGGATGTTGACGAACTCGCGAATGCCGTAGTCGGAGAGTTCGCGCCCATAACCCGAGCGTTTGACGCCGCCGAAGGGCAAACGCGGGTCGGAGGCGACCAAGCCGTTGACGAACACCTGGCCGCTTTCGAGCTCGCGCGCCAGACGCCGCGCACGGGGCAGGTCACTGGTCCAGAGCGCGGCGCCGAGCCCGTAGTCCGACTGGTTGGCGAGTGCGACGGCCTCATCCGCATCGCGTGCCTGGATCAGAGCGGCCACCGGTCCGAACACCTCTTCGCCAGCGACCGGCATTTCCGCGCGCACGTTGGCCACCACCGTCGGCTGGTAGAAGTAGCCGCGTCCAGCGCGCCGGTGGCCGCCGGCCAGCACCTCCGCCCCCTGTTCGACCGAGCGGCGCACTTGGCGGTCGAGCGTGTCGCGCAGATCGTCGCGCGCCAGCGGTCCGACCTGGGTTGTGCGATCCATCGGGTCGCCCACCCGCAGAGCCCGCGTGCCTTCTACGAACCGCTCCTGGAACTCGCGAAACACCGGTGCTTCAACTATGAAGCGCTTGGCCGCGATGCAGCTCTGGCCGGTGTTCTGAAAGCGCGCCCGCAGGCCGGTGGCGACCGCGGCGGGGAGGTCGGCATCCGCCAGGACGATGAACGGGTCCGACCCGCCCAACTCGAGCACGCTCTTCTTGATCGCGCGCCCGGCGCCGGCGGCCACCTGACTGCCCGCCTGCTCACTGCCGGTGATTGTCACCGCCGCGATGCGCGGGTCCTCGATCAAGCGACTGGCAGCTGCGCCCGCGATCAGCAGGGTCTGAAACACCCCGGGCGGAAAGCCACAGCGGCTGAAGACCTCGGCAATTGCCAGCGCGCATTGGGGCACGTTCGAGGCGTGTTTGAGTATGCCGGTATTGCCCGCCATCAACGCCGGCGCGGCAAAGCGGAACACCTGCCAGAAGGGAAAGTTCCACGGCATCACGGCCAGCACGGTGCCGAGCGGGATGAATTGCACGTAACTCTCCCGCGCGCTCGAAGAGCGAGGCTGGTCGGCCAGAAAGCCCTCGGCGTTGTCGGCGTAATACTCACAGGCCCAGGCGCACTTGTCCACTTCCGCCTCCGCTTCGGCGACAGGCTTGCCCATTTCCGCCGTCGCCAGTGCGCCCAGGTGTGCCCGCTCTCGGCGCAAGTACGCCGCCGCCTGCCGCATCAGGGTTGCCCGGTCGGTGAAAGTGCTCCGGCGCCAGCCGCGCCCGGCTGTCACGGCCTGGTCGAGCGCCCGCTCGACGCCGGCGGGTGGAGTGGGCTCGAAGGTGGCAAGCACGGCTTCGGTGGCCGGGTTGATGGACCGGATCAATGTCTGGTCAGCCATAGTGGCCTTTCATGATCCGCCCCGGCCACATTTTCAAGCCACCGCTGCGGCGCCCCCGGGGTGGCAGCTTTGCGCGCAGGCGCAGCCGAGGTTCACTCGCGAAGGCGGGTGCCGAGAGCGAATGCGCACGGCGGTGGTCGATCTGACACTCAGGCGTCTCGCTCAAGCGCGATCGACCCGACCAGCCGTTTGGCCGTCGGGTCGATCACCGAAAGACTAACGTGATCAGGAGCAACCGAATACAAAGTGGGGGCGGAGGGAAAGCATATCGTGACCCTAGGGCGCGCATTCCGTCTAAGCGCACTTAGAATTCGGGGGCTGCCACCGCCCCCCCTACGGCACCATCGTCGGCGTCGGCGGAATCGTTCCGTCAGCCATCACGCAGATCATGCCGCAGCCGCCAGGGCAATCGTCGTCCGGGCAGTGGTAGGCCTGGTCCGGCCCGCAGCGCGGCGGTGTGCAGGCGGGAAAGGGCGTCGGCGTCGGGGTCTTCATGCCCGGCGTGCAGTCGGACGGCAGAACATCACAGGCTGTGGCCTCGGGTGTCGGGGGCACGAACTCGCGCGTGTTGTTGTCCTCTCGGCTTTCCGCCACCCAGCCCCCAGCGTCGGCGACGACTACTGCCGGCGCCACGTAGGGGGTTTCGAGACATTGCTCATCGCCGGCGGCCAAGCCGCTGAAATACAGCGCCAGCCCCCCGTTCACCGAGACATAGAAGGATCCCGACGGCGCCTCGCCTTGATTGGCGACGCACACCGCCATCGCCGGTCTGGGGTAGCAGTTGTCCAGCAGGCAGCCGCTCAGCCGGACGTCGCTCGGGATCAAGTCCGGCAGCTGCTCGGGCGGCAAGCCGTCACAGGGGTCTTTGGTGCAGGCGTCGCACTGGCCGTCCGCGGTGAAGTGGTCTGCCGGGCACCAGGAGAAGGCCAGTGGTGACATGCTGTAGCGCGCGAGCATGCAACACTTCTCCTGCGTCGTGAGTTCGGGCGAGCCCGCGCTACAGTCCTGTGAGCCGTAGAAGCAGGCGCCTTCAGGCGGCGGCGTCGGCAGCGGGGTGACGCAAGTGGTACCGCAACCACCGGGGCACTCGCCCGGGCAGTAGTACACTTGTCCCGGTGCGCACGGCGGCGGCGTGCAGACCGGGCGCGGCGAACGCGTCGGAGTGGAAGTCGGCAGCGGCCCGCCGGGGGTGCAGGTGGGTGGCGGGGTCGCTGTCGGCGGCGGCGGCACGAAGAACATCTGCCGGTTGTTGGTTTCGTCGCTCTCCGCCACCGTACCGGTGATGTCGGCGGCGGCGATCACATCGAGGTAGAACAGGCCCGGGCGCGAGATGCAGCGCTGCTCGCCGGCAGCCAGACCGGCCACCGTGAACTTGTCTTCCCCTGCTCCCGAACTGGCCGCCAGCGAAACGACGAACGGGCCCGCCGCGCCGGCGCCCTGGTTGGCGACGCAAACATCGACCAGCGGCGACGGCAGGTGCTGGTAATCACTTATGCACGCTGGCGCGGGCGGCAGGTTCAGTGTGGCGCTGAGCGGAACCAAATCCGCAAGCGGCGGGGCCACGTGCCCCGCCGGCAGTACGGTTAGCGTGATGCTGACTACCGGGTCGTAGTAGAGATAGAAGCGGCCGTAAATGGTGTAGGTACCCGGCGCCACCGCGGTGCCGGTCTCGTCCTTGAGATCCCAGAACGCGCGCAGCTGGTATTTGACTTCGGCATCGTCGCGGCCCGGCGCACCCAGCGGCAGGAAGGGGTCGCCGCAGCCTTCCTCGCGAATCGTCCGCACGCGCGTCTCGCCTTGGTAAACGTACAGATCGAGGCAGGGGTCGAACACGCCGCCGTGCGGTTGGGTCTCCGTCACGGTGTAGCGCAACGTCGCCACCCCCGGCTGGCTGTACTGGGCGCAGTCCGATTCCAGCACCACCCGGTTGAAGTCGTCAGACCACACCCCACGATTGACATTGGCCGGATCGCAATAACCGATTTCGCTGGTCTCGAACACCTCCAGCCCTTCTTGATTGCTCTGCTTGCCGGCCAACTCCGCCCACACCTTGACAATGCCCGCGGCCCGGGCGGTGAACACACCCGCGGAGTCAAAACCACCGACCGATGGATCACTGCTGTGCCAGGTCGCCTCTTTGGTGACGTCACGGGCAAAGCCGACATCGTAGAAGCCGGTGGCGCGGAAGAAGCGCTGGTCGCCTTTGCCCACCACCCGTTCGCCGCCCTCCTGGTAGATCGAGAGCGAGACCAGGGTGGCGTCGTTGACCACGTGGACGCCGACGAGGTTACTGCTGACTTCACCGAGGGTGGCGGTAATGGTCGCATCACCGGCGGCGACCGCGCTCATCACGCCCGCAGCGTCGATCGGGGCGGCGTCATCGTTGTTCGAGCGCCAGGTGACCTTGTCGGTAGCATCTTCCCAGGCGCCGGTGTCGTACTGCGCCGTCGCCCGGAATTGCAGCGTGTCACCCCGCAACACGGTGATGCTGTAACCGCAATCGAAGCAGGGCTCCGGCCGCATGCCGTCGGCACCGACGCGCGCGTCGATCACCGCGAAGCCGTCGTTGTTGGCGTAGATCGACAGCGCCACCACCGTGGGTTCGGTGACCACCCGGATGTCGGTCGCTTCACTCACCACACCGCTCAAGGAAGCGCTAAGCTTGGTGGTGCCGGCCTGCTTGGCGGTGAACAGCCCGGCAACTACCTCGCCGATCTCCGGCGGGACGAGCTGCCAGGCGACCTCGTCGGTGATGTCCTCGTAGTAGCCGTCATCGAATTCACCGGTGGCCTGGAACTGGATCGTTGCCCCGATTTGCACCACCTGCGTGCAATTGGGCGCCGGCAGGATGCCGGTTGCCGGCGGGTCAGTAACCGGCGGCCGGGTGTCGTCACGTGGGGCGCCCATGGTGTAGATGCAGGAAGCGTTTTGGACATAGATCCGGCGCAGCGCCGGCCGGGCCATGACCGTGAGCGGCCACGGCGCACTGGTGAGGTCACCGACCGTTGCAGTCAGCGAGGTGGTGCCGAGCGCCAGCGCCGAGACCGCGCCCCACGAGTCGATGGTGGCAACGCTCTCGCTCGACGAGCGCCAGTCGGCCAGATAAGTGACGTCGAGGGTGGTGCCGTCCGACAGCCTGGCGGTGGCATAGAAGGAGCCGCTTTGGCCGAGAACCAGTTGTGTCGGGCCGTTGGCGATGAAGATCTCGGTGACCTCCAGCGTATCAAAGCGGCCGTCGCCGTCGCTGTCGATCAGCGTGCGGCTCCAGTCGCTCAGCTCCACCACGCGGCCGTCGCGGGTGACCAGGCGCGTGCCGTTGGGGCCGACCACGTCACGCATCTGCGCGCCGTCGAGCGTGTAGGTGGAGATCGACTTCACCAGACCCCACGACATCTCGGCGACGACCTCCGCCGCGCCGCCGTCCCCGACTGTGAACGGCACACTGACCGAAGCCAGATTGCCATCGAGGGTGCGGCTCACTTGCAGGGTGTAGCGGCCAGGCGCCAAACCGGCGATGACGAAGCGGCCGTCACTGCCGGTCACGCCCGCCTGGTCCGCGCCGATCACCGTCCAGTCGGCATGCGACAGCGCGCGATCGAACGATGCCTTCTCCGGGTTGCCTTCCCAGAAGGCCGGGGGCGCCCCGAGCGCGTCACTGCCCGAGCCGACCGAGCGCTGCACTACCAGCAGTCCGTTGACGGCGCTGGCGGAGGCCTGTGTCGGTGTCCTCGTCACCGTGACCGTCGCCGTCACGCCCTGTGTCGGCGTCGCCGCGCCGGTCCTTGTCGCGGTCGGGGTCGGCCCGAGATCAATGTCCGAGCCACCGCAGGCGGCGGCGAACAACGCCAATGTCGCCACCAGACTCCAGTTGGTCCACTCTGGCCTCCGTTGCGTCATCGCTACACTCCTTCCCGTTCGTTCAGCGCTACGATCGGCGGGCTGCAATCAGCCCTCACGCTTCTCCAACTAAACAAGTTTTGTTTGCTTGTCAAGCAAGTTTTATTTGGCTAGGATGCGGCTCATGGCTGCTGGGGTCCCGGCCGGCAAGGGCATCAGGGATGTGTTCTACGAGACCCGTGTGCTCATGGGGCGGGATTTCACTGTGCGTCGCTTTGCCGAAGAGGTACTCGGCGGCAGCGTCGATCCGGTCATGCTCGGCTACATCGAGAAGGGCAAGCGGTTTCCGAGCGAGGCGCTGGTGCGCCGGCTGGCCGCCATCCGCAAGCAGGACGCGCACGAGCTGCTCGCGCTGTTGTGGCGTGACCGCATTGTCTACGCCTTCGGCAAGGAGCTGCGCCGTGTGCTGCATGCACCCAAGGGCGTCGCCGGGGTCGAGGACGCGGAGTTGGCGGTGGTGGTCAGCCAAGCCATCGCGGCCTTGCCGGACGATGGCGGCTGGATTGCGACGGCGCGCTGGCGCGAGCAATTTCGCGCGGCGCCCAAGCGCGGGGCGAAAAAGCGGGCGGTGTCCGGTGTCCTCGCCCAGGAGGTCGAGAGCACACTGCGCGAGCGCGGCCTGATCGAAGTGCGCGCCGGCAAGGTGCGCCGGCGCGGCCGCCATTTCGTCGCCACCGACGTGCGGGAACGCCAAGCGCTGGCGCTGGAGTTCTGCACCCTGTTCGCCAAGGGGTTGCTCGACAAGTTGGCGTTGCCCGACGCCGACACCGGTACTTACGTGCGCAATCACTATCTGCACCTCGACCGCGCCCGGCTGGCGGAGTTCCAGAAGCGACTCGACGACAGCCTGCGCCAACTCGCCGAGGAGTTCGCTACTGACGCCTCGGCGCAGACCGATTTCATGAACGTGCTGGTAACGGCGACGCCGTTGTGAGAGGCCATGATGGTTTTGCTACCGATCATACCCGAGTACGCAGAAGCCGCGGCCATGAGCGGCAGCCGGAATCGGCGCCGCCTTGGTGGATCGCGGGTCTTGGCTGAAGCCCGCGCCTTCGGGCTCCTCTCAACTCTGGCTTTCGTGCTGGCAGCCTGTACCGGCAGCGGTTCGAGCGGGTTCGACATCAATGCAGAGGGCGCCGCTATCACTCAGGCGCTGCAAGAGCAGCGCTGCGTGGACTTCGAAGGGCTCACCATCTGTCCGGCCGACGTCACGCCGACGCCGGTGAATCCGACGACAACCCCGACGCCAACAGCGACTCCCAGTCCGTTCACGACACCCACCCTGGGGCCGGGACCGACCGCGTCCCCGACCATCGTCCCATCGACGCGCGTGCCCACGCCGGCCGCCTCCGCTACCGCAACGCCGGTCGTGATCGTCCCCACGCCGGGCATGAGCATCGACACCGGGCTGGAGAAGGACGCGCCGATCGCCTGCGTGGCGCTGGCGGCGGATACCGGGTGCGGCTTGACACTGACCTTTACCGCGCAAGGCTTCCCACCAGAGGCGGTCTTCCGCGTCGCCGTGCGCACGCTTGATCCGGTCAGCCCGTGGACGATCGGCGGCGAGGCGCGGCCCGGTGCCGACACCCACGGCGCGCCGGACTTCGAGGGCCCAGTGGCGGTGCAGGTACCGGCGGCGACACCGGGCCGCAGTACCCGCGTGCAGATCGCAGTCTTGGTGTTCTTGACCGCCGATGGATCAGTGCCGCCGCAAGTCGAGCGGCTCGCCGACAGCGGCGCGGACTTCGCCTATGTCACCGAAGAGCTGCTCTTACTGCCGGAGTCGTAAGGAGGCGGACGCGGCTTCGGTAACTGCTGATCCGCCGACCCGTGGGCCGCGCAGCGGCCTGGGCTCCGTTTCTACTCGGGGCGATGCCGCAAGACGTGAATTACTTCCTCGTTAGCGTAATGACCTTATCGTCGATTCAAGGTTCCGGCTTCGGTGATCTCCGATAGCTGGGGTCGGGCAGGGGCAGTGCACCGGGAGCGCGGGCGCGTGCACATCCTGAGTTTGCCGTGAGCGGGCGACGCAGGATGCCCCAGGGCGTTGACGGCGGCGGGCTCCGAGTTGTAGGGTTCGGCCCGGAAGATTACGCCCTTTTAGGAGAACAGTCATGACCGAACGTACGCGTGAAATCCTCAGCTGGTACCGCAGTGACACGCCCGGCACGCTCACCAACATCGCTCGGCTTCTCAATCACGGCCGACTCGGCGGCACCGGTAAGCTGGTTATCCTGCCGGTTGATCAAGGATTCGAGCACGGGCCGGCCCGCAGCTTCGCGCCCAACCCCGCGGGCTACGATCCGCGCTACCACTTCGAGTTGGCCCTGGCCGCCGGGTGTAACGCCTACGCTGCCCCACTCGGCTTCATCGAGGCCGGCGCGGCCGAATTCGCCGGCGAGATCCCGCTCATCCTCAAGCTCAACAATTCGGACTCGTTGTTTGGCGGCGCCGACCCTTGCCCGGCCATCACCGGCAGTGTCGACGACGCGCTGCGCCTGGGCTGCGCGGCGATCGGCTTCACGATCTATCCGGCTTCGTCGGCCCGTAACGAAATGTACGGACAGATTCGTGCCCTGTCCGAGGAAGCCAAGCGCAAGGGGCTGGCTGTCGTGGTGTGGTCGTACCCGCGCGGTTCGGGTATCTCCAAGGAAGGCGAAACCGCCATTGACGTGATTGCCTACGCCGCGCAGATCGCCGCTCAGCTCGGTGCCCACCTCATCAAGGTGAAGCCGCCCACGGCACACCTCGAGCAGTCGGCGGCCAAGAAGGTCTACGAAAAGGAGCGCATCCCGATCGCCACTCTGGCAGAGCGCGTCCGCCACGTGGTGCAAGGCGCCTTCAACGGCCGGCGCATCGTCATTTTCTCCGGCGGCGAAGCGAAGGAGACCTCGGCCATCCTCGACGAGATCCGCGCCATCCGCGACGGCGGCGGTTTCGGATCGATCATCGGGCGCAACAGCTTTCAGCGGCCGAAGGATGAGGCGGTCAAGTTCTTGCACACCGTCATGGACATTTACGCGGGCACGGCCAAGTAGCCGGCCACGTGCCACCAGCCCGGCTTTCGGCAGAAGGGGGTCGCATCATGCCCATTGAACAGATGTTGTCGCGGGAATTCCTGCGGGTGGTCGAGTTGGCGGCCGTGGCTGCGGCCCGAACGATGGGGCAGGGAGAGCGCCACCATTCGGACGATGTCGCCGTCGAGGCGATGCGCAAGGCGATGGATACGCTGCCGATGCGCGGCGAGATCGTCATCGGCGAGGGCGAGCGGGATGAAGCGCCGATGCTCTTCATCGGCGAGAAGGTCGGCCGTGGCAAGAGCGATGATCCGGAGGTCGCCATCGCCGTCGATCCGCTGGAGGGCACCAACCTGTGCGCCACCGGCTCGCCCGGCGCGATCGCCGTCTTGGCGGCCTCGAACAAGGGTGGCCTGCTCAATGCGCCCGATTGCTACATGGAGAAGATCATCGTCGGCCCGGCAGCCAAAGGCGCGGTGCACCTTGACGCCTCCGTGGCGCAGAATCTCAAGGCGATCGCGGCCCGCTTGCACCGCGCCGTCTCCGACTTGGTGGTGATCGTGCTCGATCGGCCTCGGCACGAGAAACTGATCAAGGAAATTCGCGCCGCCGGCGCGCGCATCCGGCTGATCTCGGACGGCGACTTGTCGGCCGGGATCTCGGCCGCGGTGCGTGGGACCAACGTGCACGCGGTGATGGGAACCGGGGGCGCGCCCGAAGGCGTGCTCACCGCCGCCGCCCTGCGCTGCCTCAACGGCGGCATGGAAGGCCGCCTGGTCCAGGCTAAGCCCGGCGACCAGGAGCGCGAGAAGTTCGAGGCGCGCTTGAAGTCGATGGGGATCGTCGACCCCAACCGCATCTACACCGAGCGCGAACTGGCGCCCGGACCCGAGATCATCTTCGCCGCCAGCGGCGTCACCGACGGTGCAATGCTCAAGGGCGTGCGTTTCTTCGGTCACGGCTTTCGTACCAACTCGCTGGTGATTTCGCTGCGCGACCGCATGGTGCGCTTCGTCGATACCGTGCACCTGAGCGACGCCCCGGACGCGGTCGTCGAATTCTGAGCCGAAGTGCTCGGCGCTGGTTACTGCTGCTCGAATGCGGCGCGGGCGGCGGCGCGCAGTTCGGGCCGGCACAGCACGTCGAGCACGGTCATGGCCAGCGCCTTGGCCCCGTCGAGAACGGCCTGATCGCCCGAGGGCGAGACCGCGTAGGCGGCGAACTCGCTGGAGTGCAGCGGCACGTGCGCCGGGGCCGCGGCGATCATCGGGTGGATCGCCGGCACCAGTTTGCTGATGTTGCCCATATCGGTACTGCCGCTGACTGCCGCCGGCAGCGTGCGCAGGTCGCGCACCACTCGCCCCAAGCGCTGCACATTGGCGGCGTAGGCGGCCGCCAGCGGCTGATTGCTGTCCATGTCGGAGTACTGCTCCCCGAGCCAGTGATGCTCCAACTGCGCGCCGGTGGCTTCCGCGCCGGCGCGAAAGCAGCCCAGCACGCGCGCCTTGAGCTTCTCCAGCCGCGCCTCGGTGGCGGCGCGGATGTAGAACAGGCCGGCGCTGCGCTCGGGAACGATGTTCGGGGCCTGGCCGCCATCGGTGATGATGCCGTGGACCCGTTCGCTCTCGCGGATGTGCTGGCGCAAGTGGCTGATCGAGTTGTAGGCGGTGATCAACGCATCGAGGGCGTTGACCCCGCGGTGCGGAAACGCCGCGGCATGCGCCGCCTTGCCGCGGTACTCGACCGCCACCGTCGCCACCGCCAACACTTTCATCGCCGGCAGGTCCAGTCCGGCGGGGTGCACCATCATTGCGGCATCGATGCCGTCGAAGGCGCCGCGCTTGGCCATCAGGATCTTGCCGCCGCCGCCCTCTTCGGCGGGCGTTCCCAGCACCACCACGCTGCCGTGGCAGTGAGCGATAACGCTGGCCAGGGCCGCGCCCGCGCCGGCACCGGCAGTAGCGATGATGTTGTGACCGCAACCGTGGCCGATACCCGGCAGGGCATCGTACTCGCACAGCACGGCCACGCAGGGGGCACCGCTGCCGAGGCGCGCGACGAAGGCCGTGGGCAAGTCGCAGGCGCCGCGCTCGACCGCGAAACCGGCTTGCTCCAGGTAGTCGGCGAGCCAGCCGCTGGCCTGATGCTCGGCAAATACTAACTCCGGGTGAGCGTAGATGCGCCGGCTGAGTGCCAGCAGGGTGTCGCGCTCGCGCTCGACCGCGGCGCAGACGGCAGCTTTGAGCTCGGTGACGGACTCGCTCACATCGCCCTCATCGCCCAGGCCTGGCGCCGCCGCCTGCGGGCTCCTGCTGATACATGTGCTCCATGTCGAGTACGCCTTCGGCCAGCGCCCGAACGTCGTCGTCTTCGTCGCTCAGAGCCCGCTGGACCGCGGCCAACGTCACCTCACCGCCGCGGTCGGCCAGCACCCCCAGCGCCTCGAAGCGGATCTCCGCGCTGGCGTCGTCGAGAGCGGCCTGAATGGCTTCGACCGGCTCGTCGCCTTCGAAGTCACCGAGCATCTCGACGGCCGCCAGCCGGACATCCTCGTTCTCGTCGCCGAGAGCCTGCGCCAGTACCGGCACTGCCGCCGGGTCCTCGGAACCGCCCAGCAACATCACCGCCATCAGCCGTTTATCCGGATCGGGATCAGCCGTGACCATTTGTTTGAGGGTCTCTAAGTCCGGCTCGTCATCGAGCCACGAAGGGGTGGCCGGGACCTCGAGTTCCGGCTCCACTTCGGGCCGCAGCGCCACCCGGCCGCCGGGCAGCGCGCGGGCTCTGAACTCGCTGTCCGCCTGGCCGCTCTCAACGCGACCGCCGCGGCTACCTCGCAACTGCGCCAGGCGATCGTGCACGCGCTGGCTGCGGGGCGCCGGCCGCTGGGGCCGCGCCACCTCGTCGGGCTGGCGCCGCCAGCTCAGCCACATCACCAACGTCAGCAATACCACCGCCACCCCCGCACCGATCTTCACGCCAAGGGGCCATGACTTCATGATTACTCTCCGTTCGGCCGAGCTACTTCTTGTCGGCCCTGATTCGATCGCCGTCCGCCCACTCGCTGGCTGCGGCGGTGATCGCGCTCGGCTTCGTAACAGCGGCGCAAGTCCGCCACCGCCTCCGCTCCGAGCTTCTCCCCGAAGAACTGCTGATCTACCAGCGCCACCGCCCCGCTCTGGCGGCCGCTGCGCCACAAGCCGTCAGCCGCGCGCAACAAATCCGCACTGTCGCCGGCCGCGAGTTGGGCGGGATCCGGCACGAGCAGATTCTCCACCTCGGCGGGCTCCAGCTTGAGCACGCCATTGCCGTAGTGCCGGCCCAGCAGCTCGCAGCCGAGCAAGGACGCCGTGCTCAAAAACCCGCTGGCCACGGCGGCCACCGTGATGCCAGGGCGGGGCTGAACGCTATGCAGCGCGTTGACGTGGGTCACTTCGGCTTCATTGACTAGCATGCGCGGCAGGCGCGGACAAAGGTAGGGTAACAGCGCCGCCGGCTGCGCCGGCCGCGGCAGCGCGTACCACAGCGGACGCCGCCGGCAGGTGGCGCGCGCGGGCAGGCCTTGCCGTTCGCCCTCGGCGAGGTAGGTGCGAGTGGCGGCATCGAGCTCGGCGCCGGCGGGGATCGCCAGCAGAAAGCAGCCGGCGCCCGCTTGCCGGCGCGCTTCCCAGTCCTCGCGCCGAACGATCAAGCCGTCGGCGGCGGCGGGACCGGCCAGCATCGGCCGCACGAACTCTGGGTTCACACGCTCTGCCGTGGCGGCATCGAGCACAAAGAAGCGGTTGGCGCCGGTGACGATACCGGCGCCGACGTCGGCCACGCTACCGAGCCGCCGCAGCACTCCGGCTCTTTGCAGCGAGCGCAGCAGTACCCAACCGGGGGTGGGCAGCGACGCGCCCGACCAGCGCAGCGGCGGTGCCTCGGCCACCTGGATCGCGCCGCTCTCGGCCGCGAACACCGGCGCGGCCCCGGCTGCCAGCCGCAGCGAGTGGACGCCGGGCGTGCCGGTGGTATCGGCCAGCACCACCACCATCTCGCCAAGACCGGCCAGCGGCCGCTCGAAGTTCACCACCGTGACCGAAGAAAATAACTGCGTGAGATAGCTGCGCACGTTGGCAGCGTAGTGGGCGTGGAGAATGGTGGCGGGGACGAGCACGGCCAGGCGCCCGCCGGGCTGGACGAACGAGGCCGCGTGCACAATCAGCGCCGCCCACGGCGGCGCGCTTTCGGGCAACTCGATGCCGGCCTCGGCCGCGACCCGGCGCGCCCGTGCCCGCGCCGCGGCGCCAAGCGCCCGCGCCCCGTGGCCAATGACGCTGACAAGCGCGCTAGCCGCCGGAGGGGCCGAGCGCTCGAACGGCAGGCGGGCGCGCGGATCGACGCCCAGGAAATCCCGCGCCCGCAGCCCCAGCGGTATCGCCACCCCGAGCCGTTGCAGGGCCTGCGCGCTGCGCGCGCAGGCTTCCGGGTCGGCATCGTAACCGTAGAGCTGGCGCCCCAGCGCCACCGCACTCGCGCCCAATGCTAGCAGGCGGGCGCCGGCACCGGCGAGCAAGGCACCGTCGCCACAACACGGGTCGAGCACCGTGTCCGCCGGTGAACGCACCGCCCAGTCGGCCAAGGCGCGTACCAGCTCGGCGGGCACAAACACCGCCGGGCGCGGCTGCGCCACCGGCCGGCCGTGGAAATGCTCGCGCAGTAGCCGGGCGCTCTCGGCCGGATGCGCTTGCACGATGGCCTGCAGCGCAGCCGGCAGCTGGCCGGCGAGCAGCAGCAGCTCGTCCTCGCAAGTGGCATCGAGTTGGGCTGCCAGGCGTGCGATGATGGCGGCGTCGGGCGCGGCCACGCCCCGCTCGATGCGGCTGAGTAAGCTGGGGCTGAGATCCGCGGCCACCGCCAGCTCCTTGAGCTGCCAGCCACGTGCTCGCCGCAGCGCGCGCAGCCGATCACCGAAGAGGCGAGTCATGCGCCGACGAAGACCTCACTGGCTCAAGGCGGCGTCGGGGCGTAGCTCGGTGCGCGCCAGTTTGGCGTAGAGCGCCTCGATGTCATCCTTGAGCTTGGCGAATTCGCTGAACACCGCCTGCGGGTTGGGATGGCGCTGGTAGAAGTCGGGGTCGTTGATCATCGTTCCCAACGCACCCAGCTCGGTTTCCTTGTCGGCGATCAGTTGTTCGAGCTGCGCCAATTCGCGCGCTCGTTTCTCGGCTTCACGCGTCGAGCGCTTGGCCGCGGCCCGCTGGCGGGCAACCGCCTCGCGCTCGGCCTCCGACTTGACGGCGGGTGAGGGCTCCGGCTGAAGCGCAACCAACCGCGGCGCCGGCGGCACTACCGCCGGCTCTTCCTTCTTGCGCAGATAGGATTCGTAGTTGCCGAGATAACGCACGGCCGTGCCGTGACCGACCTCGATGATTTCGTCGGGCAGGTGATCGAGGAAATAGCGATCGTGGGCGACGAAGACGATGGTGCCGGTGTAATTGAGCAAGGCTTGCAGCAGTACTTCCTTGGCGGTGAGGTCGAGGTGGTTGGTGGGCTCGTCTAGTAACAAGCAGTTCATCGGGTGCAGCAGCAACGTCGCCAGGGCGAGGCGGCTGCGTTCGCCGCCGCTGAGCACGCGGGTCGGCTTGAACACAGTTTCGCCGCTGAACAGGAAAGCGCCCAGTAAGGTGCGCACCTGCGGCACCAACTCGATCGGCGCTGCCGCAGTCACCACCTCGATGACGGTCTGGTCGGGATCGAGGCTGGCGCCGCGATCCTGGGCGAAGTAGCTGAGCGCCACGTTGTGCCCGACTCGGCGCTCACCGGCGTCAGGCGGCTCGATGCCGGCCAGCAAGCGCATCAGCGTCGACTTGCCCGCGCCGTTGGGCCCGACCAGCGCGATCTTGCGGCCACGCTCGATCAGGAGATCGAGCCCATCGTAAACCACCAGGTCGCCGTAGCGCTTGGCGGTGCCTTTGAGTTCGAGCACGGCACGGCCGCTGCGCGGCGGTTGTGGAAAGCGGAAATGCACGCTGCGCGCGCCGCCCTCGGGCGGCGGCAGCCGGTCGATCTTTTCGAGCTGCTTGATGCGGCTCTGCACCAGTGCCGCCTTGGATGCCTGATAGCGAAAGCGGCTGATGAAGGCCTCGATGCGGGTGATCTCTTCCTGCTGGAGGCGGTAGGCTTCCGCCTCTTGCCGCTGCCGCTCCTCTTTCTCGGCCAGATAGTGGCTGTAATCGCACTCGTAGTCGGCCAGCCGCCCGCGCCCGAGCTCGGTTATGCGGGTGACCGTCTGATCGAGAAAGTAGCGATCGTGGGCGACGAGAATGACGGTGTGGGGATAGGCGCGCAAGAACGCCTCCAGCCAGTCGCGGGCTTCGAGGTCGAGATGGTTGGTGGGCTCGTCGAGCAGCAGCAGCCGCGGCTGTTGCAGCAACAGCTTGGCCAGGGCGATGCGCATCTGCCAGCCGCCGGAGAACTCGCCGCAGTCGCGATCAAAATCGGTCTCGGTGAAGCCTAAACCGGCCAGCACCTGCTCGGCGCGGCTTTCGAGGTCGTAGCTGCCGTGCGTATCCCAGGCCTCGCGGGCGGCACCGTAGGCTGCCATCAGCGCATTGTGCTCGGGGTCGTCGGCCGCGGTGTGGGCGAGGGCGGCTTCGAGGCGTTCGCACTCGGCGGCAATCCCGCGGGCGTGATCGAAGGCGGCCATGGCCTCGGCGAGCACAGTGCGGCCCTGCAGACCCATCGCCTCTTGTGGCAGGTAACCGACAGTGGTGCCCTTCGGCGTGCTGATGCTGCCGCCGTCGGCCTCGATCTCGCCGGCGATGATGCGCAAGAAGGTCGACTTCCCCGACCCGTTGGCGCCCACCAGGGCCACGCGCCCGCCGGTCGGAACGAACCAATTCACGCCCTCAAGCACGACTTGACCGCCGAAGCTCTTTTGCAGGTTGGCAACCGTCAACACGGCGGTTTTTGTAGCCGGGCCGCGCCGTGGCCGCAAGCGCGCTCGGGCGAGCGCCCGGCATCTCGTCGCTTGCAACTCGGCGTCGCCTCTTTTATCCAGGGGGCGCTGGTAAAGGAGCCCGGATGCAGATAGCGCGCGTCGGCCGACTGAACCTCGCCTATTACACCTACGGCGAGGGATTCCCGCTCTTGTTGATCCAGGGGCTCGGCGGCCGCGCGGCCGATTGGGGCTCGGTGCCCGGGCTGCTCGAGAGCCACTTCCGCGTCATCACCTTCGACAACCGCGGCACCGGTAAGTCGGACAAGCCGGACGAGGACTACACTTTGGAAGGCATGGCCGACGAAGCGGTCGGTATTCTCGACGCCGCCGGCCACGCGCGAGCGCACGTGGTCGGCGTGTCGATGGGGGGCATGATCGCGCAGCTGGTGGCGCTGCGGCATCCGCAGCGGGTGCAACGGCTGGCGCTGTTGTCGACCGGCCCCGGCGGTTCCCGCACGGTACCGCCGTCGCCGCAGGCGATGCTGGCGCTGATTCCCGACCTGAGCAAGCCGCCGGAAGAAATCGTGCGCCGCGCGCTGCGGGCGATCGCGGCCCCGGGATTTGCCGATGCGCATCCGGCGGTGATCCAGCAGATAGTGGCAGTGGCCATGGATGCACTCACGCCGCAGTTCGTTTTTGCCCGTCAGATGGCGGCGATCATGGCCAGCGATCGCTACGACCAATTGCCCGCTATCAGCACACCGACGTTGGTGGTGCACGGCGATGCCGACCCGCTGGTGCCGTATGCCAACGGCGAATTGCTGGCGCAACGCATTCCCGGAGCGCGGTTGCACACGCTCGCGGGCTGCGGGCACCTGGCCATGTGGGAGCAACCGCGCCAACTGGCCGCCGCGCTGTTGGAGTTCTTGCGCGCTCCCGTGGAGGCGCGCGAGCAGCCGGTGTAGGGCGAGTCTTCACGATGTCACTCTTCCTGCGCATCGCCGCCGGCATCTCGGTGTTATGGGCGTTGTTGCTGTTCGCCGGCCGCTCGGCCTACCTCGCGGCTGAGCCGGGTACTCCGTTGCACCACGCGCTGGCCAACGGCCTCGGTATCGTGCACCTGATCTTCGCCTTCATGCTGTGGCGCGCGGGGGCCCAGCCGCCACGCGAACGCACGGTGATTTACGGCGCCATGATCTGGCTCGCACTGCGGATCGCCAACGATCTTTATGAGCTGCTCGCGCTGCTGCGCGGCCCCGAAGCCTTCCCCAGCATGCTCGACATGATCGCGAGCCTGGCTCTGCTGGTGGGCATCCTGCAGGCGCTGCCGGCGACCTTGGCTGCCGGGCAAGAGCGCGGACCCGAGCCACAGCGCTAACCAGGCCCCGGCGGAACAATTGACAGCGGAGATTCCGGCGAGCGGAGCGTGGGCGCCGCGCCCGCGCGCCCGGGGCGGGCGTGGAAGAAGGGAGCCAGCGCCACACGCGAGATTCTGTGCATCGAAGACGCCCGATCTGTGGAGCAAGGGCCTGAGCGCGACCTCGAACCGGCCTATGGCCGTAACCTCGCCGGGCGTGCTAAGAACGCGGCCATGCCAGAGTCGCAAGCGAGCGGCGGCGGCGCGGCTGCTCGGTCGGAACCGGCGGGCTTCGCCGTGGGTTTGGGGCTTACCAACGAGTGTGACCTACACTGCGCCCACTGCTATCGCGACAGCGATCGAGTCGACCGCCTGTCACTCGACGAGGTGCGGCGCGTCTGCCGGAGCCTGCCGATCCGCGCCGTCAACCTGGGTACGGGCGAGAATGCCCTGCACCCGGAATTCCGCGCCATCGTGCGCGAGCTGCATCAGCACGGCGTAACCCTCACCCTTACCTCCAACGGCTACAGCATCCGCGCCCTGCCTGACGAAGAACTGCGCTGGCTGCGCGATGTCGAGCTGTCGCTCGACTTCGCCACCGAGGCGGAGCAAGACGCCTGGCGCGGTGCCGGCAACTGGCGCCTGGTGCAGGAGCAGCTGGCGCGCTGCCGCCGCCTCGGCATTGGCGCAACCGTCACGGCGGTGATGATGCGCTCCAATTATGAGCGGCTGCCGGCACTTGCCGCCGTGGCATCCGAGCATGGCGCGGGGCTGCGGATCAACGTATACCAACCGGTGAAGACCGATGCCTTCACGCTCAGCTATGAACAGTTCTGGACGGGCTTTCGCCTGCTGCTCGACAGCCGCCCCCTGCTCGCCTGCAGCGAGCCGATAGTCTGTGCCGCACTGGGGCTGAGCCGCGGCAGCAGCGGCTGCGGCGCCACCACCGTGCGCGTGAGCCCGAGCGGCCAGGTGTTGCCCTGTGTTTACTGGCCGAAGCGCAAGCTCACCTTGGCGGACCTCGAGCGGCTGGGCGCCGGTGTTGCCGGCTCGCCCGAGTTCAACGAGCTCAAGATTGTGCCTGACGTCTGCCGCAGCTGCGAGCTGGTCGAAATCTGTGGCGGCGGTTGTGCCAGCCGCCGCCTGCGCCGCGGCGGCCTGCACCTGGCGGACGAGTTCTGCCCATTGCTGCGGGGTGAGCAGTGGCCGGTGCGGCGGCGCCCGCGCCCGGCCGGACGCGAATTTCCCAAGGTCAACAGCGCCTGCACCAGCATTTTCGGAGCGCGCGCCAGCTCGGGAGCGCGGGGTTAGTTGGACAATGCCGACCGCGCTCGTCGTCATGGCCCGCTACCCGGAAATCGGCCGGGTCAAGACGCGCCTGGCGCGTGCTATCGGCGACGACCGCGCCCATGCGCTGTACCGGGCTTTCTTGCGTGACATAGAGGCTCGCTTCGCCGGACAGCGGCGGACGCTGGTGTGGGCCTTCCACCCGCCCCAAAGCGACTTCGCGGCGGTGGTCGGGCGCGGGCGCTGCCTGCCGCAAGTCGGCGGCGATCTCGGTGAGCGGCTGCACAACTGCTTTCGCAGCTTGTGCCGCGAGGGCTTCGACTGCGCACTGATAATCGGCGGCGACGCGCCGCACGTGCGCGAGGCCTGGCTCGACGAGGCGGAGCACGCGCTCGCACGAGCCGAGGTCGTGCTCGGCCCCAGCGCCGACGGCGGCTACTACCTCATCGGCATGCGCCAGCCCCACGACCTGTTCAGCGGCATCGAGATGAGCACGCCGCGCGTGCTGGCGGAAACCCTGGCCAAAGCACAAACCGCCGGCCTGCGCGTGCATCTGCTGCCGGAGAGTTTCGACGTTGACGAAGAGAGCGACGTCGCCCGGCTGCGCGCGTTGCTGGTGCACGACGGTTCGCAGTTGCCGTGCACCGCAGCGCTGTTGCGGGGTTGGGAGCAGCCGTGAGCGCCGCCGACGCCAGCCAGCGGCTATTCAGCACGCTCAATCGCGTCTATCTCGTGCTTGCGCGCATCCTGATCGGCTACTTGTGGTACACGCAAACACTGTGGAAGCCGCCCCCGCACTTCGGCAAGATCGGTGCCGACGGCGGCTTGTGGCACTTCCTCAAGTGGGAAGTCGAGTACCCCACCTTCCAGTGGTACAAGTGGTTCGTCGAAGCCGTTGTGATGCCGCACTACACGTTGTTCGGCTACCAGGTGTACTTCCTCGAACTGGCGATCGCGGTCTCGCTTGGCTTTGGCGTGCTCACGCGCCTGGGGGCACTGGCCGGTACGCTGATGGCGCTCAATCTGCTCATCGGCCTCTACTCGGTACCGTACGAATGGGCGTGGTCGTACGCGATGCTGGCGTTGCTGTGCGCCGGCTTGCTGTGCGGCGGTGCCGGGCGCATCGCCGGCATCGACGCGCTGCTACTGCCGCGGCTGCGCGCTGCCGCACCGCGGCACCGCCTCGCACGCCTGCTGCTGTGGTGCATGTGATGGCGCACTACTTCGAGCAGCTCTCGGCTGCGGAGTGTGGCCCGCTGGTGCCCAACGCCCCGGTGTGCTTGTACCTCGAAGTCACCAACCGCTGTAATCTGCTGTGCCAGACCTGCCCGCGCACCTTCGCCAGCGTCGAGCCTCCGGCCGATCTGAGCTTGGCGCGCTTTGCCATGCTAGTTGACCAGATCGACGATCTCCGCCAGCTCGTCCTGCATGGTGTGGGCGAGCCGCTGATGAATCCGGAGTTGCCGGCGATGATCGCTTACGGCAAAGCGCGCGGCGCGCGGGTCACTTTCAATTCCAACGCCACACTGCTGCTGCCGCGCCGGCAGCGGGCGCTGATCGAGAGCGGGCTCGACGAGTATCGCGTCTCGCTCGATGCCGCCGACGCCGCCACCTTCCGGCGCGTGCGCGGGCGCGATCACTTCGATCGCATCGTCGACAGCCTGCGCCAGTTCGTGGCGCTGAAGCGGGTGTGGGGCGTGCCCACGCCGGCCATCTCACTCTGGCTGGTGGCTTTGCGCGACACTATTCACCAGCTTGCAGGCGTGGTTCGCTTGGCGGCGGACATCGGCGTGCCCGAGGTCTACTTGCAGCGGCTGGTCTACGGCGGCAACGGCCGTCAACAGGGCGTCGCGGTTGCCAGCCAGTCATTGTACGGCACCAGCGACGCCGCCGTGGGCGAGGCCATTGCCGGCGCCGCTGCTTTGGCGCAATCACTCGGCGTGACGCTGCGGGCCTCGGGCGCCACCACGCCGGAGCAGAGCCTGTGGCGCGACCAACACCAGCGCCCATGGAGCCACTGCCGGCGGCCATGGACGCTGATGTACATCACCGCCAACGGTACCGTGCTGCCATGCTGCATGGTGCCGTTTGTCGAACGCGACTTGGGGGCCTTGCCGTTGGGCAACGCCTTGGTGCAGCCGCTGGCGGAGATTTGGAACGGCCCGCCTTACCGGCGATTCCGTTCCGCATTGCTCAGCGATCAGCCGCCGCGCTGCTGCACCGGCTGCGGCGTGCGCTGGAGTTTGTGACGCGGTGAGAGCGGCCGGCAGGGTGGGAGGGCGAGGCAGGCGCCGCGCCAACTGGTTGTGACAAGCGGGGCTCCGGCGGCGGCGCCGCCACACGATATCGCCGTTGTGATGCCGGCCGGCAGCGTGCAGCTGATCGTCCTCGGCGTCGTTCTGCTCGGCGGCGCCGCGGGCGGGCCGCTGGCCTTCGCCGCCGGCGGCTTGCCGGCGTTTCTTGCCGTCTACCTGGTGCAGTTGGGAGCCTGGATTTGGGCGGCGCGGGTGGTGTGGCGGTCGGGTGCGCGAGCGAGCGTCGCGCTCATCCTGGGCTTCGCGCTGGCGATGCGCGTGGCCGTCATGACGGCGCCGCCGTTCTTATCCTCTGACGTCTACCGCTACATCTGGGACGGCAAGCTGGTGCTGTACGGCATCAACCCGTTTAGCTTTGTGCCGGCCGCGCCGGAGCTGGCGCACCTGCGCGACGCGAGCATTTATCCGCGAGTGAACCGGCCCGGCAGCACCCACACCATTTATCCGCCGCTGGCACAGGCCGCGTTCGCGGCTGCCTACAGCACCGGCGGTGATAGCGTCGCGGGCATGCGCGGCGTGTTGCTGCTCGGCGAATTGGTCACGGCTCTGGCCTTGCTGGTGCTGCTGCGACGGTGGGGGTTGAACCCGGCGCGGGTGCTGCTCTACGCCTGGTGTCCCTTGCCGCTATGGGAGATCGGCAGCAGTGCGCACGTCGACGGCTTGGCCGTCACCGCGATCACCTTGGCGTTGCTCGCCGACGCGCGCGGGCAGCGGTTCGGTAGCGGCCTGGCGCTGGCTGCAGGCGCTCTGACCAAACTCTATCCGGCAGCGCTGCTGCCGCTGTTCTGGCCGCGGGGACGAGCGCGCATGCTGCTAACCTGCGTGCTCGCCAGCGTGCTGGCATTCGTGCCGTTGCTTTCGGTCGGCCGCGGCATTGTCGGCTACTTGCCCTGGTACTTGGCCGAGGAGGGTTATGGCAGCGGCGAACGCTTCCTCTTCTATCGCCTGCTCGCACGCTTGTGGCCGAGCGCGCCGCCGGCGGGATACTATGTGCTGGCGGCGGCGGCCGGCGCATGGGTGGCCGGGCAGGCCACACGCCGCAGCGCGGCGGCACCGCGAAAACTCAGCGTAGCCGCGGCCGACGTTGCGGGCTGCCTCCTACTGCTGGCGACACCGCATTACCCCTGGTACATGCTCTGGCTCTTGCCGCTGTTGTGCGTGAGCCCGAGCGCACCGTGGTTGTACCTGGTGGCCGCCGCGCCGGCTTTGTATCTTGGCGGACTCGATGCCGAAGTGGGCGAACGCAGCTTGCTGGCAGGCACACTCGTGTACGGCGGCACCGCTGTGCTGGTAGCGTGGCGGGCGCTGTTCGGCGACCGGGCGCAGCCCGGCTGAGTCCAGCCTCCAGCGCCACCTTGGCGCTGCGCCGAGACCCGCGCCCTGCTCGCTCAAGCTTTGAAGCTGCCGATGTACGGCAGCCGCGCGGCGGTGGCGCGGGTCTGCTCGGTGGCAGCGAGCAATGTGCGGGTGGCATCCCAGGTGCCGTCGAGCAGCTGCCGGCGGACACCGTCGGGCAGGCCGATCGCGTAGGCCGCGCCGCGATAGCGGGCGGTCATGGTGGTAAGATCAACCGTGAGATCGTGCGGCGGATCGGCTTCAACCGCGCTCATGAGCGCGGCCACCTCGGCGGCGCCGGCCGTCACGCAGGGAATCCCGAGGGCAACGCAGTTACCGAAGAAGATGTCGGCGAACGACTCGCCGACGATGGCCTTGATGCCCCAGCGCAGCAGGGCCTGCGGCGCGTGCTCGCGCGAGGAGCCGCAGCCGAAATTCTTGTTGACGACGGCAACACGCGCACCCTTGGCTTGGTACCTGGGGTCGTCCATCACGTGTCCGAGCGGCGCACCGGAGTCGGGATCGAAGCGGGCGTCGTAGAAAGCGTACCGCCCCATGCCGTCGAAGGTGATCGCCTTCATGAAGCGGGCGGGGATGATCCGGTCGGTGTCGATGTCGTTGCCGCGCAGCGGAATCGGCCGGCCGGTGACCGTGCTGATCGGGATCAATTGGCTCATGGCTCCTCGCAGATCTACTTGTTCACAACGGATTGAACGGATTCGACGGGTCAGGAACTTGTCGGAGATCGGTTCTGCAATGCCTCTGCTCTGCACTCAGTTCGTGGCCAGCAGCTTCCTTACGTCGGTGACCGCGCCTTCGATGGCGGCCGCGGCCACCATCGCCGGGCTCATCAGCAACGTGCGGCCCGAGGGGCTGCCTTGGCGGCCCTTGAAGTTGCGGTTGCTCGACGAGGCGCAGAGTTGGCGGCCGACGAGCTTGTCGGGATTCATCGCCAGACACATCGAGCAGCCCGGCAAGCGCCATTCGAAACCCGCGCTGCGGAAGATCTCGTCCAGCCCTTCGGCCTCGGCCGCGCGCGCCACCGCTTGTGATCCGGGCACCACCAGGGCTTTGACCTGGGGTTTCACCTTGCCCAACTTGGCGACCTTGGCGGCCTCGCGCAGATCGGAGAGCCGGCCGTTGGTGCACGAGCCGATGAAGGCGACATCGATGCGGGTGCCGGCGATCGCCGCGCCCGGCTGCAGGCCCATGTAAGCGTAAGCGTCTTCGGCCACTGCGCGCTCGTCGTCGCTCAAGGATTCCGGGCGCGGCAGCCGCTCGTCGACGCCGATGGCTTGTCCGGGATTGATGCCCCAGGTGACCGTAGGCGCGAGCGCGCCGCCATCGAGGCGTACGCTGTCGTGATACGAGGCGTCGGGGTCAGAGGCCATCGACTGCCACCAGACCACCGCGCGTTCGAAAGCCGCGCCCGCGGGGGCGAATTGGCGGCCGCGCAAGTAGTCGAATGTGTGCGCGTCCGGGTTGACGTAACCGCAACGCGCGCCACCCTCGATGCTCATGTTGCAGACGGTCATGCGCTCTTCCATCGCCATGCGCGCGATCACCGCCCCGCCGTACTCGTAGGCCAAGCCGACGCCGCCCTTGACACCGAGCGTGCGGATGACGTGCAGGGTAACGTCCTTGGCGTAGACCCCCGCAGCCAGCGCGCCGTCGACGGCAATGCGGCGCACCCGCGGGCGGGCGATGGCCAAGCACTGGCTAGCGAGAACGTCGCGCACTTGGCTGGTGCCGACGCCGAAGGCAACGGCGCCGAAGGCGCCGTGGGTGCTGGTATGGCTGTCGCCGCAGGCGATGGTGAGGCCGGGCTGGGTGAGTCCCAGCTCGGGGCCGATCACGTGCACGATGCCCTGCTGGCCGGTGGTACGGTCGAGCAGGCGAATGCCACACTGGCGGCAATTGGCCTCGAGCGCACTGAGCATGGCCTCGGCCTGCGCGTCAGCGAACGGGCGCGCGGTGCTGTCGGTCGGGATGATGTGATCGACCGTGGCGATGGTGCGATCGGGAAACGGCACCGCCAGCCCCTGCTCGCGCAGCATTTCGAACGCCTGCGGGCTGGTTACTTCATGAATCAGGTGGAGCCCAATGAACAGCTGCGTCTGCCCGCCCGGCAGCTCGCGCACCGTATGAGCGTCCCACACCTTGTCGAGCAAACTCTTTCCCATTGCGAGACCTCTGGGGCCCATGTCTAGCGAGTCGCGACGCGACATGCCAGCTGGGTTGCCGAACGTGGGATCGGCCCCCGGCCGGAGCGACCGGAGGCGGGCTGCCCTCAGCCCGCAGGTGTGTGGGGCCCAGTCGCGCTCGGCTCAATTGCACGGGTGGCGGGCGTGGGCTATAGCTGCGCCATGGTGGTTTTTCTGGCGTGGCGTAGCGATCGCGGCGCGGCCACTGATTGTCGATGACCCCAACTGGCTTTGTCGAACTGATTGAACACGGCGGTGTGGTGATGTACCCGCTGCTGCTCTGTTCGGTGATCAGCGTGGCGGTGATCGTGGAGCGGCTGTGGTCCTTGATCCGCGCGAGTCGAGGCTCGCGGCGGCTTCACCGAATGGTGGCGGAGGCTTACGAAGACGGCGGCCTGAGCGATGCCCTTGCCGTCTGCCGGCGCGACGATTCGCCGCTGGCGGCGGTGTATCACGCGGTGCTGGCCGCCGCCGATGCCGATGGCCGCGCGCGCATCGCCCAGCGCAAGCTCGGCGAAGTTGCGCGCAGGCTCAAACGCTACATCTGGCTGCTCGGGACCATCGGCAGCCTGGCGCCGTTCATCGGCTTGTTCGGCACCGTGCTCGGCATCATCCGCTCCTTCGAGAACATGGCGGCCACCGGCTCCGGCGGCTTCGCCGTGGTCGCCGCCGGCATTTCGGAAGCGCTCATCGCCACCGCCGGCGGCTTGCTTGTGGGCGTGCTGTCGATCTTCGCTTACAACGCCTTCATGGTCCGCATCAACAACCACGCCGCGGTGCTGCGCGAATGGACCGACGAGTTGCTGATGCAGTTGGCCGCCCCGGTTGCACGCGAAGGGAGCTTGCCGCGTGTCGCTCAGTCCCGCTGACGACGAGGGCGGCGAGGACATCGTCGCCGAGATCAACGTCACCCCGCTCACCGACATCTTTCTGGTGTTGCTGATCATCTTCATGGTCACCAGCACGGCGCTGCTGCAGCAAGGAACGAAGGTGAACCTGCCGCGCGGCGGCGCCGGCGGCAGCGAGCCGGCGGGCATCATCGTAACCGCCACCGCCGACCACCGGCTGGAGTTGAACGGCAAGCCGGTATCCTTCGAGGCGCTGCGGCCGGCGCTGCAAGCCGCGCTCGGCGAGCGCGCCGACAAACACGTGATCCTCCAGGGTGACCGCAGCGTCATCCTGGAAGACGCGGTAAAGATTATGACCATCGCCAAAGAGGCCGGGGCCGATAAGATCGCCATCGCCACCGAGCCCAAGCCCTAGGATTTGCCGGTGCCCGCCAAACGCCCCGCACGTTCGTCTTCGATCGGCGACTACATCCGTCGCCAGCGCGAGCTGGCCAACATCTCCCTGCGTAAGATGGCCGACATGAGCGGCGTGTCACAGGTGGTGCTGGGTGAGATCGAACAGGGGCTGCGCAATCCTTCGCGCACGCTGCTGCAGTCCATCGCCACCGCCCTGCGCCTGTCGGCCGAGACCCTGCAATTGCAGGCCGGGGTCATCGATCCGCAAGACATCGATGAGGCCGACGTCGTTCGCGAGATTCACCGCGACCCGCACCTCACCGACCGCCAGCGCGATGTCCTGGTCGAGATCTACTCCGCTTTTCGCGCCATCAACCGCACCCGGCGAGATTAGCGGCGCCGTCATCGCACGCACCGGCAGGGCCTACTAAGCGGCCATCGAGGCCGGCGCGCAGCTTGCGAGTGCGCTCGGCAGCCGCTACAGTCCGAGGCGTTGCCGGCGCCGTTTTGCTGGCGCCAAGTTCTTTGAGGATCGGTGACTCATCACTCGTCACTCATCCCCTCGCTGGTCACCGGTCACTGGCCGCTGATCACTGTTCGACACGGGGGCGATCTGGATTCGACGGGGGTAGGAACGCCGAGGTTGCGTGCCCGGGATCCTGGGTACCGGTAACAACCCCAGGGCTGCTTAAACGCAGACGAACCTGTAGCACTGGCTGCCTAAGGGCAACCACGTCTGACTTGGCCGCGCCCGTAGGCTGAGATCAGGCGACGCAAATCGGGATAAGCGGCGGCGAGGGCTCGGGCGCCGCTGACGAAAATGCACGAGCTGGTTGTCGGCGATCCTGTTCGTGGGAGCGCCGGCCACGAGAACAAAGCACGAAACTACGCACGTAGACGCCCAGGCCGACCGCTTCCGGACGGGGGTTCGATTCCCCCCGCCTCCATCCTTCGCTCTTCTTCGCTGCGCTCAGAAGAGCTACGGATGGCATGCCCTCTTAGGCAGCGACAAGAGCGAAGGATGCCCTCCGCCGCACGAGGCTCTGGAGGGCAGGCCCGCCGTAGCCTCATGATCCTCGAAGCCTCTTGGCGAAGGGGATTGGCGTAGGAGGGCTGCGCTGCTGGCGCCGCGATCGCGCTCCGCGAGCTTCGGATGACATGCCATGCAAGTCAGCGCAGCGAGAAGGAGCGCAGGATGATGAAGTAGGTGCTTCGGCCTGCCAACCGAAGCCTCATGACCACCGAAGCCAGGCGAAGGTGGTTGGCGAACGTCGGCCTCGGCGAGCCGTGCGGCCTGCAACCTGCTGAGTGCGTCTGCGACATGCCCGCCGGAGCCCGGGCGAAGGTGGGATCGTGGCACGGTGCTCGCTACCTGGCTTTCAGACTCGCTGAAACCGGTTGTCTCCGCTTCGCTCCGAGAGACAACCACGCTTACAGTAACTCCCGCGCGAGCGGCCGAAGCCGCGGGGGTCAGCCCCTGAATAAGAAATAGGGCGGCATGCAGAGGCGCTTCCCATGGCACGTCCACAGCGGATCGCGCTTGCGGGGCGCGGTGTACCGCGTCACGGCGCGGTCACCAAAGCCAAGACAAGCTGACGCCCAAAGAGCAAACTGGACCAATGGCGCGCCTGCCCGTTGCGCTACCGGACCTGGCGGCCGCCCACATGGACCGGCCCACGACGTTCTCTCCGGTGATCGCAGCGGTTGCGCGGCATGGGACGATGTTTCGCGACGATATCGTCACGGCCTTCCGGGTCAGGCATCAGCGATGCTGGCCAGCCGTTCACGGCCGCGCTCAGTGCTCGCGTCAGGCCACGAGCCTCGCCCCCGGCACAACAATGTCGACTCCCGCCGGCGCGAGCGCCCGGAAGTGACGCTGGTTGAACGTGAGCAAAGCGGAGGCTTTGGCTTTGACCGCACAGCGTGCAATCACGGCGTCGTAGGTGCGACCTCCCGCAATCGCATTGCTCGGCGCCTCCCGTAAGAGACTGCGGTAGGACGCCGCATCGAGTGCCATCAGCCTGCCGGCGCGCAGGAAGTTCGCGTCCAACACCGCCATCGCGTCGGCAGGCGAAAGACGATGTGGCGGCGGGAGGCGTGTCAACACTGCGTACGCCTCGACGAGGGCCGGCGCAACCACGATCATCGGGTCCTTCGAGCCGAGCCGCCGGTTGAGTTCCGCCTCGGCGGGTGCGTGATGCTCGTGCCACGCGCACACGGCGGCTACAATGCAGCTGGTATCGGGGACGAACCCCGCCACGCCGGTGTCACTCGCGCCCGCGCCGCTCGCGACGTAGCACCCGACGGGTTCGTTCCACCGTCTCCGCGCGTAACGGGCCGGTCTTTCCCTCCGGAACGGCGACCAGAAGCCGTCCCTGGCGCACGAGTTTCACCGGCGTCGGTGCCGGCTCGATCTCCACCCGTCCGTCGCGCCAGCGCACCTCGAGGGGTGTGCCCGGCCTCAGCCCGGCCTCGCGTCGGATCTCGCCAGGGATCACCAGTCGCCCGGCCGAATCCATGGTCGTCTTCATGGCATGGCATCTACCACCCAGGTTGGCGCCGTTCAACGCCGGCGACCAGACGCCGATCGGGGTGGCTTGGGTTGCCTACGCCGGTGCTACGGCCGCTATCGTGCTTCTCCTCGATCGAGCGGCAATCACCGCGTCTCTCGGGGGAAACCGTGCTCGGTGGGAGGGCCGCCCCCCCGGGCCCGACCTACGACGTTCTCTCCTGTAATCGCAGCTGTCGTGCGGCACGGCACCATGCGCTCACGCAGCGGCGCGCGGTTTGGCCCGGCGGCGGCGTGCGCCACTTTCATGTGCCAGGCGTTCCCGCAGCCACGGGTTGGCGATCGTCTCGGGGCTCACGCCGCGAGCCGCTGCCACGGCATGTAACTCCCGCGCGGGCCGGGGTTCGACCGCGAAGAGATGCGACTGCCGTTGCAGGTGGAACGACACGGACGCCGGCTCGGTTTGGTCCCAGTAATCCGCGAGATCGTGCGTGTCCCAGAATCGGCCGGCCGCTTCCGCGGTGCGGAAGTGTCGTGGAATACC
Source organism: Deltaproteobacteria bacterium (assembly GCA_016210005.1). NCBI lineage: Bacteria > Pseudomonadati > Myxococcota > Myxococcia > Deltaproteobacteria bacterium. The sequence continues at coordinate 134,807 of JACQVA010000008.1, forward strand.
CGCTGTCTTAGCTCTTGCCATAGCGGTTCCGCTCCTTTGCGCTCATGTCGCGGGCACTGATAACCAGGGCCCTTGCGCCCGCCTTACGAACGTGTCGAGCGAGATGATCTCGCGAACGTCCACATCCCTCCCCGTGTCGTTGTGATTGGCTCCGACCCCTTCGCAACGCTCACCAGATGGCCGAGCGCACGGCTACGAGGCCTCGATGCTACCGGGCCGGAGCTTGGCGCGACTCCGGCGCATGAAGTTCCACAATGCTTCCATCTCCACGACGCGCGTTCCACCGACAGACGCACCGCCTCGGCGTCCGTGGTGGCGCCCAACGCTCGCCTCGCACGTCGTACCGCGACCTCGTCTACGAAGAGGGCTTTGCGCTTCAGGTTCGATCGTGCTGCCATCGCATCCCTCGCTGTGTCGTGCGCACCGGCATGCCGGATCAAGCCCTGGATACGACAGCCCTGGATGCGGTGTGGCGGTGAAGGAGATCCCGTCCGCAGGGTGGAACGTCGGGCGATCCTTCGCGACGATACCGACCGAGGGAGTTTTCTGCGCCGGCTGTGTCGTCGCAAAGGAAGAAGCACTAGGGTGCCCCGGTCGAAGGGGCCTTGAGTTGACCACACGTCATTCCGTTGACATGCGACACGTGTCGCACTACGGTTGCCCATGATCCAGAGCTTTCGGCATCGCGGGCTCAAACGGCTCTATGAAAAAGACGATCGCAAGGGCCTCCCTGCGGACCGGGTGGATAAAATCGGGCGTATCCTCGCCCGCCTCGACGAAGCCGACGAGCCGCAGAAGATGAACCTTCCCGGCTTCCAGCTTCACCCCCTCACGGGAGATATGAAAGGGTTTTGGGCCGTCAGCGTCTCGGGCAACTGGCGCATCATCTTCCGTTTCGAGGCCGGTCATGCCCGCGACGTCGACTTGGTCGACTATCATTAAGGAGGACAACACGATGGCCATGAAGAACCCACCGCACCCCGGGCTCTCGGTCAAGCACGACTGCCTTGACCCCTTGGGTCTCACTGTCACTGCCGCCGCCAAGCTCCTCGGTGTGACCCGCCAGACCCTCAATGACCTGGTCCACGCCCGCCGCGGGATCTCGCCGGAAATGGCCATTCGACTCGACCTCGCTTTCGGTGGTGGCGCAGACACCTGGCTGCGGATGCAGACAACCTATGATCTCGCCAAAGCTCGCCTGACCGCAAAGGGCAGAATCAAGGTGAAGCGCTACGTCGGCGCGGCCCGCGCTGCCTGATTGAAAACGAGCCGCCAACTGGCTGGATTGCCCGATGGCTCGGACTCACGATCGGCGTCCGGATCGCATGGCTTGAGCAGCAGACCGGGGTGAGCTACGCCACGCTGCGCCGGCACTACGGCCAGTGGATGCCGAGCGAAGGTCGCACCGAGCTGCAACGTTTCGCGGAACTGGACCCTACCCTGTTTGGCTCGACACCAGTCAAATCGTCCCCCACTTCAAGGCAGCGCGGGGGACAATTTCCGAAAAGGCCACGCGATCACTACGTGGGTGAAGTGCGAGAGGGGGGACTCGAACCCCCACGGTTGCCCACTGGATCCTAAGTCCAGCGCGTCTGCCAGTTCCGCCACTCTCGCTCGTGTCTACCCTGCCCCACTGCAAGCCAGTGCCGTTGGACTAGCAGGTCGCCGCACTGGCCCGCAACCCTCGCGCGTGGGACAGCTCCTACCGCGCGCCGGCACTGGTTTTCAGACGCGCGCATGCGACGTGGCTGGTAGGCCGGCAACAAGCGGGCGCGAGGGGGGCGTCCGGCGGATCGTTACCGATTCCGCAATGCGGGCGAGAACGGCACCGGAGTACCGCCTAGCAGCGGTCCTCACAGCCCAACAGGAGGCACCTCGGGACGCGCTCCCTCACCATTGGCTGTGGCATATGTCCTGCTCTCTCCTCGTGACAGCGGCACGCGCCCAACTGCGCCGTCGGGAGCGCGCCGCGATCCGAGGAAGAGCGAGGCAATGACCGCCGTGCAAGCGAGCAGTGCCCGTGAAACCGCTCACATTCGCCAGTGCATGTCTCATAGCTCTGAGCGCTCAGCTGACCTGCGCTTCGAGGGCTGGGGCCAACGATGACCGGAGCCTTATCCACAATAATCAGCCACCGGCCGTGCGCGGCGCGCACGCGCGCGGGGCTACGGAACGTAGCCGCGAGCTGTCGCTCGTTGTGGGCCTCAAGCTGCGCCACGCCGACGAACTGGCGCGGCTGCTGCGCGACATGTCCGACCCCGGCTCGCCGCACTACCGGCGCTACTTGCAGCCGGAGGAGTTCGCCGAGCGTTTCGGCCCGGCACCACAGGATGTTACTGCCGTGGTCAAGCATCTCGGCGACAATGGGTTGACGGTTGCCGATGTCAGTGCCTCGCAGCAGTTAATTACCGCGACCGGCAGCGTCGCCGCCGCCGAGCGTGCATTCGGCGTCAGCGTGATTGATTACGATCAGAACGGCGCGCCCTTCTTTGCACCGCAGCAAGCCCCGGCCTTGCCGGCAGCGATCGCGGGTGCAGTCAGCAGCGTACAAGGCTTGGAGAATCATACCGAACTGCGTGCGTTCAACACCGGCGGGCGCATCCCGCCGCAGGACCGCTCTCCCTTCGGCCCGGGGGACATTGCCCGCCTGTACAACTTCTCCCCGTTCTATGCCGCCGGCGTCCGCGGCAACGACAGCCGCGCCTCGACCATAGCCATCGCAACCGCGTTCGGCTTCGAGGCCAGCGATGTCGCCGAGTTCTGGCGCGCGCTGGGGGTGAACCGGCGAGCTGACCAGCTTGAAGTCATTGCCATCGGCGGAGCCCTCACACGCAACATCGACGAAACCACTTTGGACGTTGAGTGGGCCGGGGCGATGGCGCCCGGTGCGCGGCTGCTGGTCTACGCCGGAGCCGACAGCGCCGTTTCCACCTTCACCCTCGTTTACGACCGCATCGTCAGCGATAATCGCGCGGCCGTCGTCACCGTAAGCTGGGGGCTATGCGAGAAGTACATGCCCGCGGCCTACCTGGATCAGACCCACGCTATCTTTCAGCGGGCCGCAGCCCAAGGCATCACCATCGCGGCTGCCTCTGGCGACCACGGCGCCTTTGAGTGCGGCTCCAGCACGCCCGAGGTCAACTATCCCGCCTCCGATCCGTTAGTGACCGCGATCGGGGGCACGACGTTAGAGGTCAGTCCCGATGGCCGCCGCCTCAGCGAGCGCGCCTGGACTGGGAGCGGCGGCGGCGTGAGCCGGGTGTGGCAGCGCCCGTCGTGGCAGATGAACTCCGCGGCCTGGCGTCAATCGGCCGATGTCGCCTTCAACGCCGACCCCGGCACCGGCTACTACGTGCACAACAACGGCACCTGGTGGCAGTACGGCGGCACCAGCCTTGGCGCTCCGATTTGGGCCGCGCTGCTAGCTCTCACCAACCAGTACCGCAGCCAGCTCGGCCAGGGAGAGCTCGGAGTTGCAGCGCCGGCCCTTTGCGAAGTGGGCACCCAGCCGGCGGCCGGCGGCGCACTCATCGATGTCACCGAAGGCAACAACGGCCACTACGAAGCCGCAGCGGGCTGGGATTATCCGACGGGCTGGGGTGTGCCGGACGCTTGGGCGCTGGCCGAGGCCTTGGCCGCGCCGGCGTCCGCACCCCTGAGCGAGGGCGGCTCCAGCCTGACGGCGTATCTGCTTCCGGCCTCGGCGGCGGTGCGCGGCTCGGTCCGCGTCAGCGCCGTGTCGCACTGCGGTCGGGCTCGCGTCACGGCCAGTGTGCGCGGTCTGCCAGCCGGTCTCTATCGGCTGGCAGTGGATGCGGTACCGGTGCGGGAGTTTGCGGTCTCGCGCAGTGGCCGCGCGCGCACCCAGGTGGCAGCAGTCGACCCGCGCGGCCGCCTGGTGTCCCTGTTGGATGAGGATGGCCGCACGCTGTTCGCGGCTGAATTTCCCGACCAACCACTGCCGAGCATCCGCTTGCAAGCACCCCTGCAAAGCCGCGGGCGTTTCCCCGCTGCGCGCGGGTTGGCGAGCTACCGCAGCGCGGAGGGGGCGGAGCAGTTCACACTCAAGGTCAGTGGGCTGCCGGCGGGAACCTACGAGCTGTGGGTGGGCAACCAGCTGGCGGCCACGCTGCAAGTCGAGGCCGGTGCCAGCGGCCAGTCGAGCGGCAGCCTGCGCTTCGATTCGCGCAACTTGGCGGGGTCGCCGAGCCCGGTGGAGCTGCGCTGCCAAAGCCTGCGCTTGCGGCGCGACGGCGTCGTCGCGCTCGAACTGACGGCCACCGCGCCCGGCACGGGCATCTGCCCGGCGCTGTAGCCGGACCCGCGCCGCCGAGGTCGTAAGGCATTCTCCCGCCCACTTATCCGGTGGGTACCCGAAGCGGGTCCGCCCGCGTGGTGTGCCAGTATGCGTCTGCTATGGCAAGCGCAAACAACGTGCAACGAATCCCGCTGACGCCCGCCGAGCGCGCGGAGCTGGAGCGGATCATCGAGGTTGGACCGGCCAACTTGGCTCGCCGCGCTCACATCATACTGGCGCGCGCCGAGGGTGAGCCGCTCAGCGCCATCGCCCGCAGTGTCGGCTTGCACCGCGACAGCGTGCGCCGGTGGCTGATCCGCTATCGCAACCGGGGCGCGGCCGGGCTGCAACATGGTAACGCCGGTAAACCCAAGAACGTGGTGTTCGACGCCACTGTCCGGACGGAGATCTGCCGCCGTGCCAGCACGCCGCCGGCGGCGCTGGGAGAGCCGTACTCGACGTGGTCGCTCTACAAGCTGCGCGACCATCTGATCGAGCGCGACATTGTACGCACCATCAGCGTCGAGCGCCTGCGGCAATTGCTGAGCGCCGCCGGGTTTGCGCGTCAGTACTGGCATCAGCCGAGTACGGTGGGTCCGCTGGCTCCTGAGGTTCGCCATCAGCTGGTCGCGCTCGTCCGCCACCCCGAGAGCGACGAAGCCCAACGCGCTCGCGCGGTACTGGCGATCGCCGACGGCGCCAGCATTAGCGCCGTGGCCAGCACCTTCCACCTCGGCAAGAGCAGTATTCGCCGTTGGCTCGATCACTTCCGGCTCGGCGGCATCGCCGGCCTGACGGCGCCGCCCGAGCCCGCTGCGGCGCCAACCGAGCACGGCCGCAACGGCACCGCTCCATCAGTGACGCCGCCGTTTACGTTCGGTACTGGGCCTAGTCGCTTCGACGATCTTGATCCTTCTCGCTGATGGACTCTTACCCCGGCACATCTGGCACCCCGGCAGATCGATCGGAATTGCCGCTGCTGGGGTTTGTGACGGGGGTCGGGCTCAGCACGCTGCTGTGGCTTGTAGCTGTGGTCAGCCTTTGGCTCTTACTCGCCACTCGGTAAGCGGGAGCACGCTGTCTACGGCTGCACGATCTTCTTGCGAATCGCGTAGCGAACCAAGCCCGCGGTTTCGTGAATCCCGAGCTTGCCCATCAACCGCGCGCGGTGCGTTTCAATCGTCTTTACGCTCACGCTCAGTTGCAGTGCGATCTCTTTGTTGCTGAGTCCCTCGGCGATGAGCTGCAAAACCTCTACCTCACGCAGCGTGAGATCGTCTACCGGGCCATCGAGCGGCTGTGCGCCGAAGCCGATCGTGCGCTGCGGGGCAGGCTCGGCGATCTCCGGGCTGAAATACATCTCACCGCGGCGGACTTTACGGATCGCCTGCGCCAGCTCGGCGGCGACGGCCTGCTTGAGCACGTACCCGCGCACTCCGGCGGCCAACGCTTGGGTGACATACGCCCGGTCGTTATGCACGGTCAGCATGATAACCCCGGTTTCCGGTAAAGAGCGGCGAATTTGCGAGGCGGCGGTCAAACCGTTGAGCCGGGGCATCGAGACGTCCAAGATCGCAACCTGCGGCTGTACCCGTTGAGCCAGCTCGACCGCCTCCTTGCCGTCGGCCGCCTCTCCTACAACCACCAAGTCGGGCTCACCACGCAGCAGCGACACGATCCCCTCGCGCACGACGGCATGATCGTCAGCCACAAGAATAGTAATCGCCCGAGTTGGTTCGGCAGCAATCACGGTTCCCCCCCTTTGACCCATCGGCAGCGTGGCGTCAAGCCTATATTCTAGGTAGGCAACGCGCGTACTCCGCCCGCGACTGCACTGCCCGGCCGCCGGCTGGTAAGCTGACCGTCGCGCCGGTCGCTGCAAGGCTCGCAGTCTTGTTCGTAAACCGGTATTGTCAGCGGCTGCAGAGGAGGTGTACGTGTCAGATGTCTGGGTTGTTCAGCACACAGACTGCGAAACCCTGGGCACCATTGCCGGAGCGCTCGACCGCGTCGGGGTCGGTGCACAAGTGGTGAGAATCTTCGAACAACAACCGTTGCCGGCGGCGCTCGGCGAGGCCGCCGGGTTGATCATCATGGGCGGCCCGATGGGTGTCTACGAACAGGCTGAGTATCCCTTTCTGAGTGACGAAATGCGCTTGCTCGAGCAGGCACTGAGGCAGCGCAAACCGGTGCTTGGAGTCTGTCTCGGCAGTCAGTTGCTGGCGGCCACGCTGGGCGGCGCGGTCACTAAAGGCAAGTGCAAGGAGATCGGCTGGCACCCGATCAGGCTGGCCGCGGCGGCGGCCAGCGATCAGCTGTGGCGCGACGTTGCCTCGCCTTTCGTCGGCTACCACTGGCACGGCGACGTTTTCGAGGTACCGCGCGGCGCGGTGCCGCTGGCCAGCTCTGGGCTAACTGCCTGCCAGGCATTTCGTTACGGCGACAACGCTTACGGGTTCTTGTTTCACATGGAAGTCACCGAGCAGATCATCGCCGGGATGGTGCGGGCGTTTCCAGCTGAGATGGAACAAGCCGGCGTCACCGGCGACGCCATCATCACCGGCGCCAAGAACCATCTCGCCACACTGCAAGCCGTCGGCGACCGGGTGTTCTCGCGCTGGGCACAATTGCTGATCCAGCCCACGGTCTGAGCCTGGCACCATGGCGCGTAACGGTGAACTGCTGGCTTTACTGGGCGCCACACTGGCGGCGCTGGCGCTGTCAGCGATTGCGCCGCATGATTACTTCACGTGGGTGTTGGAGGTAGCGCCGGTGTTGCTGGTGTTGCCGCTGTTGTTCGTCACCTATCGGCGATTTCGACTGACAGCGCTTGTTTACCGGCTGCTCTTCGTGCACGCGCTGATTCTGATAATCGGCGGCCATTACACTTACGCGCAGGTGCCGCTCGGTTTCTGGGTGCGCGACTTGCTGGGGCTGGCGCGCAATCACTACGATCGGGTCGGGCATTTCGCCCAGGGTTTCGTGCCGGCAATCGTGGCGCGAGAGATCCTGCTGCGGCACTCGCTATTGCCGGCCGGCCGCTGGCTCTTCTTCCTGGTGCTATGTGTCTGCCTGGCCGCTAGTGCTACCTACGAGTTGATCGAATGGGGCGCCGCCGTGGCCACCGGCGAGGCCGCCACGGCCTTTCTCGGCACCCAGGGTGATCCCTGGGACACGCAGTGGGACATGTTTCTTGCGCTCATCGGCGCCGCCGCCAGCCAGCGGCTGCTGGCCCGACTTCACGACCGCCAGCTGCAGCGGCTGGCTGCGGTCACGACGGCCCGACGCGCAACGTAATGCCGCCGTCGACCGCGATCGCCTGGCCGGTGATGTTCTCGCCGTCGGCGCCGCACAGAAACACGGTCAGCTTGCCGATGTCGGCTGGGGTTTGCTCGCGGCCGAGGGGCACCGCGCGTTTGACCTGTGCCAGGAAGATGTCGCGGAGTTCCATGTCGGCGTACTGCGGCACGCTCATCTTCATCATCATCGCCAGCATTTCCCACGCGCGCGTCCACAGAAAGCCGGGACAGATGGCGTTGACGCGGATATTGTGCGCCGCCAGCTCCAGCGCCAAACTCTTGGTCAGCGAGATCACCCCCGCCTTGGCGGCACCGTAAGCGGGAATCGCTACTGCGGGTATCTGGCCGGCGATCGAAGCGATGTTGACGATCGCGCCGCCGCCGCGTTGCTGCATGTGCGCGATGGCGGCCTTTGTGGTCGCGAAGACGGTGCGCAAGTTGGTGGCGACTTGATCGTCCCAGCCCGCCTGATCGATGCGCGTGAACGGGTTACCGATGGCGGTGGCGCTGTTGAGCCCGCCACCACCGGCGTTGTTGACGACGATATCCAAGCCGCCGAACTGCGCCACCACCTGCGCAACCGCTCGCTCGGCGTCGACTTCCTGCGAGACGTCGGCAGCAAGGGCGCAAGCGCCGCCGCCGAGCACGGCGGCGGTAGCCTCAGCCTCCGCTCCGTCAATATCAACGAGTCCGAGCTGCGCCCCCTCGGCTGCCAGACAACGCGCGATGCCCGCCCCGATCCCGCGCGCCCCGCCGGTAACAATCGCCACCTTACCTTTCAGTCGCATAACCAATCTCCTGCGCCATTTGCCCTCTCGGCCGCCATAGTGCCAGCACAACCCCGCGGTCTCAACGTCTGCCCGGGGGCCGCGCGGCGCCGACTCGTCACCTCCGGCGACAGCTGGGTACGGGGTGCGCGACAAATTCGTGGGTAACGTGGTGCCGACCCATCCTGTTCGGTGTTATGGCCGTCATTCCCGCGAAAGCGGGAATCCAGTTTCGCGTTTGGCGCTATGGACAAGCAGTTCTGCGTTTACATCCTGGCCAGCAAACGGAACGGCACGCTGTACATTGGGGTGAGCTCACAGCTGGCAACGCGGGTGTGGCAGCATAAGAG
>JACQVA010000009.1 GCA_016210005.1 Deltaproteobacteria bacterium
CCAATGTACAGCGTGCCGCTCCGTCTGCTGGCCAGGATGTAAACGCAGAACTGCTTGTCCATAGCGCCAAACGCCAAACTGGATTCCCGCTTTCGCGGGAATGACGGCCATAACACCGAACCACGTTACCCACAAATCTGTCGCGCACCCCCGGTTGTGGTCCAGGGCCACGGCAAAGTCCGCAACGGAGATTTCGAGAAGTGAAGTGGTGATGGAATCAGCGGAGATTCCCCCTTTGAAAAGGGGGATCGAGGGGGATTTGTCCCAATGACTCCGCATCAAATCCCTCCTGACCTCCCTTTTTCAAAGGGAGGGACCTGTTGCTGTGGCGACGCGATGGCCCCGAAACCCTCCGTGAACGATTTCGCCGTGACCTGGGTTGTGGTCGAGTCTTGCAAGTGCTGCCGGCGGCAGCGCTGCGGGCCGGGCTAGGCGGGGTGAAGTTCACCGCCGCCGGTGTAGGCGTCGTGATGACCCAGATCGGCCAGTTCGGCGAGAACGTCGCCGTGACACGGCTCGGGGGCGCAGTCGCATCCGAGCGCCATGCCGCGCAAGGCGCGCAGGTCGCGCAGCAGCAACGGCTGGCGGATCAGCCACTGGCGAAACTTGTCCACTACTTCCGCGCGCGAGCCATCGCGGCCGATGTGAAAGGGGCTTCCCCACTTCGACGGGCGGCCGATGAACACGTCCGCCGGTTCGCGCCGGCAATGCACCACCCGCGTCTTCGGCCGTGGTTCGGAGGGCATCCGCCGCGTCGCGTCTCGCCACGCCGCCTCGAAGGCCTGGTGGTATTCCTCGGGGTTACGCACCCAAGCCATGGGCAGCGAGCGGAAGCGCGCCGCCGCTTCGACTTCGCGGGCGGCCGCGCTGAAGCCGGCGAAGTACGCCAGCGGCGGCTCCAGATTGCTGACGTACGCGGTGTAGGTCGGATCGACAATGCGCCCCTCCATCTCACACCAGCCGTGTTCGACCACCAGCGGATGGCTCTTGTTCACGACGATCCAACCTTCGACGTACACGGCGTAGTCGCCCAGCAGGTGCACCGCGCGCGCCGCATTCCACCAGCAGCGGCGATATTGCGCGCGCACACGGCGGGCAATCATCGAGGAGGTCTCACGATCCAACTCCGGTGCTACGGAGTGCATACGGGGCGGGAAGTTAGCGATTTTCCCCACCGTTCGTCAATGGCGCTGGGCAGGTTTTTTTCACCGGCCGCCGGCCAAGCCGAAACCGGCTCAGAACCGGTGGGCCGCCGCGACATCCCCCCGACCGAGGGGACGTCGGGCTAGGCCGTCTGCGCTGCCCGCGCCGGGGGGCGCTCGCGGTACGCGCTCACCAAGCGGCGCAGCTCGTCGCCGTCGAGCACCTCGGCAACCATGAGTTGCTGCGCCACCTGATCGAGCAGTGGGCGCCAGTCGGTGAGAATCGTGCGCACCCGCGCATGCGCGCCTTCGAGGATCTTCTCCACCTCGGTATCAATGGTGCTGGCCTTATCCTCGCTGTAATCCTTGCGCGACAGCAGCGGCGAATCGAAGAAGGGCGAGCGGCGTTCGCGCTCGAAGGTACGCAGACCGAGCACGTCACTCATGCCGTACTGGGTCACCATACTGATGGCGATGTCGGTCGCTTTCTGCAGGTCATCCTGCGCCCCGGTTGATATATCGCCGAAGACCACCTCTTCCGCCACGCGCCCGCCGAGTAGCACGCACAGTCGATCTTCGAGCTCCGAGCGGGTCATCAGGTAGCGGTCCTCCGTGGGCAGCTGCTGGGTATAGCCGAGCGCACCGATCCCGCGCGGGATGATGGAGATCTTGCGCACTATATCCATGCCGGGCAGCGCGGTGGCCACCAGCGCGTGGCCGCTTTCGTGGTAGGCCACAATCTCCTTCTCGCGCTTGTTCATCACGCGGGTTTTGCGTTCGAGTCCGGCGATCACCCGATCGATCGCGTCATCGAAGTCGGCCATGGTCACGTAGGCGTGCTCGCGGCGGGCCGCCAGCAGCGCGGCTTCATTGACGATGTTAGCCAAGTCGGCACCGACAAAGCCGGGAGTGCGGGCCGCCACCACGGCGACATCGACGTCGGGCCCGAGTTTGACCGTGCGCGTGTGCACTTGCAGGATGGCCTCGCGGCCGCGCACGTCGGGCCGGTCGAGAGCGACGTGGCGATCGAAGCGCCCGGCGCGCAACAGGGCGGGATCGAGAATCTCGGGACGGTTAGTGGCGGCCATGATGATGACGCCGATGTTGGGGTCGAAGCCGTCCATCTCGACCAGCAGCTGATTAAGGGTCTGCTCGCGCTCGTCGTGGGTGCCGAGCGGATTGATGGCGCGCGACTTGCCGAGCGCATCCAACTCGTCGATGAAGACGATGCACGGCGACTTCTGTTTCGCCTGCTCGAACAGATCACGCACGCGCGCCGCCCCGACGCCGACGAACATCTCGACGAATTCGGAGCCGCTCATGCTGAAGAAGGCCACCTTGGCCTCGCCCGCCACCGCCCGCGCCAGCAAGGTCTTGCCGGTGCCCGGCGCGCCGACCAGCAGCACGCCTTTCGGAATCTTGCCGCCGAGGCGGCGAAATTTCTCGGGTGAGCGCAGGAACTCGACGACTTCCTTTAGTTCCTCCTTGGCTTCGTCGATGCCGGCCACGTCGGCAAACGTAACGCGGGTTTCGCTCTCGACGTAGACCTTGGCCTTGCTGCGCCCGATCGCCATCAGACCCGAGCCCGGGCCGGCCGCGCCGATGCGGCGAAACAGAAATCCCCACACCACCAGAAAGAACACCACGGTGGCGATCCATGACAGCAGGTTCGTCAGCCAGGTGGCGGCAAGCCGGCCACTGTAAGGGATGCGCTGGGCATCGAGGGTCTCGATGAGCTTCGCATCCTCCACCCGCACGGTGCGAAAGTAGTGAGTCTTGCCGCCCCACTGCTGCATCTGGCGCAGTTGGCTCTCGGGCAGAATACCGGCCAGCTCGATGGTAGTCAGTTTACCGGTGATGTAGTCGGGGCTGATCACGACATCGGTCAGCTTGCCCGCGGTCACCAGTTGTTTGAATTGGGCGTAAGTGATCTCGCTGACTTCTTCACGCATCAGGTAGGTATTGAGCAGCAGCAGCACCACCACTGCGGCGACGAAATACCCGATCGAGAATCGAACCCGCTTCTCCATCAGCCGGCCGGCCTACGGCACGCACAACACCGCACAGGGGGCAGCGCGCAACACCTTCTCCGCCGTACCGCCGAACAACAAGTCCTTCAGCGTCGCCGAGGTTCCGCTGCTGCCGATGGCAATCAGATCCACATCGAGGTCGGTGGCGATCTTCAAGATCTCGACGAACGGAATGCCCTCAACCACCATCAACTCGATCTCCGCGCCCTTGTCCTTGCTGAGCCAGACGCGTTCCTCCTCGGCACGCGCCCGCATCTTGGCGACCGCTTCGGCGTAGGTACCGAGGCCGAGCTTGTCGACCCGCGCCGCCAAGTCGGTGTCGATCACGTGCAGGGCGGTGACCTCGCCCTCGGGCGGGCGCAACGTGACCGCCATCTCGAGCGCGCGCAGTGAGCCGGGCGAAAAGTCCACCGGGACGAGGATAGCGTTGAGTTGACGTGCCCTGGTCATAGCGGAAGAACCACGAGTCGAGGCATCATACACAGCGCCGCCCCGCAAGTCAGCCCCGCGGTGATTGCCGGCCGGGGGGTGCCGGTGACGAAGGTTGGCCCGCTCGCTGGCACCGTGCGAGCGGGGGCGTAGCGGAATTTTCTTGACTGCCCGTGGGGCCGATGTTAGCGTCAGTGCCAGACGCAATGCTGTGGTGTTGAGGAAAGGAGCACGGTGAAGGGGCGCGTCAATCGTCTCGATCCTCAGTCTTCGTTTCCGCCATCGTTCTGCTTCCCCATCCGCCGATCGGGCCCGCGCGGCCGCCTGAATCCCACTGCCTTGAATGCGTACGGTGGCGATCGCTATAATTGCATTGTTCGCGGAATCCGATGAGCAGCTGTATCCCCACCGAGCGTCGCATTTCATCTCGGCACCGAGCGAGTATTTCCGATGACGTAAACTGAAGCCAGCAGCCCGCTGACGGGCCAGCCAGCGGCATCTCCCGCACAGGAGGAGCGTAGGCATGGAAAAGGAAAGCGTGAGTTTCGAGCGATTGATCCGAGAAGACCGAGCCGCGCACAGCAGTCGGGCGTGGAAAGGGCGGTTTCTGGACTACCTCGAGTTGCTGAAGGCCGATCCCATCCTTCCCAAGCTGGCGCACGCGCGGCTCCACGACACCATCGTGAAAGCCGGGGCGCGCGACATTCTGGCCAGCGAAGATGCGCGCGTGAAGCGGCTGTTCAAAGACGAGAACGTCAAGGTCTACCACTTCTTCGAGGAGGAGTTCTTCGGCATCGAGAAGACCCTGGCGCAGATCGCGCGCTACTTCCAATCGGCGGCCCTCAAGGGTGAAGAGAGCCGGCAGGTGCTCTACCTCATGGGCCCGGTCGGTTCCGGTAAGAGCTCGCTGGTGGAGAAACTCCAGCGCGGCCTCGAAGAGGCCGAACCGTTCTACGCCATCGAGGGTTGCCCGATGACCGAGGAGCCGTTGCACCTCATCCCGCGCCACCTGCGCCGCGAGTTCGAGAAGATGCTCGGTGTCCACATCGAGGGCGACCTCTGCCCGGTGTGCCGCTTCCGCCTCAAAGAGGAGTTCGGCGAGCGCTACGAGGAGTTCCCGGTCGCGGCGCGCCAGTTCTCCAAGCGCAACCGGATCGGCATCGGCGTGGTCCCGCCCGTGGATCCCAACAACCAAGACACCTCGGTGCTGATCGGCAGCGAGGACATCTCCAAGCTCGATCTCTACTCCGAGGGCGATCCCCGCGTGCTCGACCTCAACGGCGCCATCAACGTCGGTAACCGCGGCATGGTGGAGTTCATCGAGGTGTTCAAGAACGAGACCGAGTACCTCCACGCCATGATCACTGCGACCCAGGAAAAGGTGATCCCGGCCCCCGGGCGCCACGGCATGGTGTATGTCGACACCGTCATCGTTGCCCACTCCAACGAAGCGGAGTGGCAGAAGTTCAAGGCCGACCACACCAACGAAGCCATCCTCGACCGCATCGTGGTGGTCAAGGTGCCCTACAACCTGCGGCTCTCGGAAGAGGTCAAGATCTACCAGAAGATCATCCGCAACTCCGACTTCCGCGCCCATGTCGCGCCCCACACGCTGGAGGTCGCCTCCATGTTCGCCATCCTCTCGCGCCTCGAGCCGACGGCCAAGTGCGACTTGATGACTAAGCTCAAGCTCTACAGCGGCGAGGAGGTGGTCGAGAAGGGGCGGACCAAGAAGATCGACGTGCGCGAGCTGCGCGACGACGCCAAACGCGAGGGCATGGGCGGCATCTCCACTCGCTTCATCATGAAGGCGCTCGACAACGCGCTCTCGGACAACATCGAGGGCAACTGCATCAACCCGATCAACGTGCGCGAAGCCCTCATCAACATGACTAAGGAAGCCGACTTGCCCGACGACACGCGCAAGCAATACCTCGACTTCCTGCAAGACGTCCTGCACAAGGAGTACCTCGACATCTTGGAAAAGGAGATCACCAAGGCCTTCGTGTACTCCTACCAGGAGCAGGCCGAGTCACTGTTCCAGAACTACCTCGACCACGCCGAAGCTTACGTCAACAAGACCAAGGTGAAGGACCGCAACACCAAGGAGGAGCTGCAGCCGGACGAGGGCTTCCTCAAGTCGATCGAGGAGCAGATCGCCATCATCGGCTCGGCGGCCGACGGCTTTCGCCAGGAAGTGATCGCCTATCTGTGGGCGGCCGGCCGCCGCGGCGCCCGCATCAGCTACCGCAGCTACGAGCCGCTCAAGGAGGCGATCGAGAAGAAGCTGATGACCTCGGTGCGCGACATCAGCCGCATCATCACCAAGGCCCGTACCCGCGACGAAGAGCAGAGCGAGAAGTACAACACCATGGTCGAGAACCTGTTGGCCCACGGCTACTGCACCAACTGCGTCGACGTGGTGCTCAAGTACGCGGCCAACAACCTGTGGAAGGACTGAGGCAGCCGGGCGGTAGCGGCGGTGCGGCTCGCCCGCGCCGCCGTTGCTCGCCCGCCCCGCCTGCTGCGAGTGCCCCCGATGACGACGATCTTCCGGCCCTTTCGCCAAGCCGACGCCCAACGCAGTGACCGTGCCGCCGGGGATCGCTTGCGCCATCGCCAGAAGATCCGCCAATCGATCCGCGAAAATATCGCCGACATCATCGCCGAGGAATCCATCATCGGCAAGGACCGCGAGCGGGTCATCAAGGTACCGATCCGCGGGATCAAGGAATATCGCTTCATCTACGGCGAGAACGCACCGGGTGTCGCCCAAGGCAGCGGCTCGACCCAGCCCGGCCAAGTAGTCGGCAAAGCCCACCGCGAGGGCCAGGGCCCGCCCGATCGCGCCGGCGACCGGCCGGGCGTGGACTACTACGAGACCGACGTCAGCCTCGACGAGCTCATCGACATCATGTTCGAGGATCTCGAGCTCCCCGACCTCGAGCGCAAGCGCCTGCGCGAGCTGCCGGCGCCGCAGCTGACCAAACGCAAAGGCTATCGCACCGTCGGCATCCGCGTGCGCCTCGACAAGCGCCACACCGCCCGCGCGCGGCTCAAGCGTCGCCTCGCCACCCATCACGGGCCCTCCCATTTTCCCGGCGACCAGCCGCCGCGGTTTCCCTTCCACGATGATGACCTGCGCTACCGCCACATGGTCGCTGACCTCAAGAAGGAGTCCAACGCCGTCGTCGTCTGCATCATGGACACCTCGGGCTCGATGGACACCATGAAGAAGTACCTCGCGCGCAGCTTCTTCTTCTTGCTCTACCAGTTCATCGTCACCAAGTACCGCAATGTCGAGATCGTCTTCATCGCCCATCATACCGAGGCGCGCGAAGTCACCGAAGGCGAATTCTTCCACAAGGGCGAGTCCGGCGGCACCTTCATCTCCTCCGGCTATCAAAAGGCGCTCGACATCGTAGCCGAGCGCTACCACCCGTCGCTGTGGAACGTCTACGCCTTCCACTGCTCGGACGGCGACAACTTCGACTCCGACAACCCCGCCGCGTTGCGCACCGCTCATGAGCTGGCGCAGGTGTGCAACCTGTTCGGTTACGGCGAAATCAAACCGCTGGGTTCGCGCTACTACGAAAGCTCGATGCTCAATATCTTCCGCCGCCTCGAGGCCGACAACTTCCAGACCGTGTTGATCGAACGCAAGGAAGACATCTGGCCGAGTTTTCGCGCCTTCTTGGCCAAGGACCGCGGCCGGGAACAGTGAAGGCCGAGACCGCCATGGCTGCCCCGTACACCGTCGACGATCTGATGGCATGGGACGAACGCATCCGCGAGCAGGCGGCGGCTTTCGGCCTCGACTGCTTCCCGCAGGAATTCGAGCTCTGCGATCACAACCAGATGCTCGGCTACATGGCCTACTCCGGCATGCCCTCGCACTACCCGCACTGGTCCTACGGCAAGGCCTACGAGAAGCTCAAGACTTTATACGATTACGGCGTCAGCGGCTTGCCCTATGAAATGGTCATCAATTCCAGCCCGGCGCTGGCCTACCTGATGCGCGACAACACGCTCTTGTTGCAGATCCTCACCATTGCCCACGTTTACGGCCACAACGACTTTTTCAAGAACAACGCCACCTTCCGCAGCACCCGGCCCGAGTTCACCATCAGCAGCTTCAAGGCGCACGCTGCCCGCGTCCGCCGTTACATCGAGGACCCCAGCATCGGCCTGGAGCGGGTCGAGCCCATTGTCGATGCCGCCCACGCGCTCTCGTTACAGTGCCGGCGTAATCTGGCGATCCGCAAACGCACCATCGAGGAGGTCCGCAACGACCTCATCGAGGCCGGGCGACCGCCGGCCGATCCATTCCAGCAACTACATCGCCGCCCCAAGCACGTCGAGCCCGACCTGCGCAAGGTCCCGCCCGAGCCGGACGAGGACGTGTTGCTCTTCATCCGCGACCACAATCCCTACCTCGCCGAATGGGAACGCGATCTCATCACCATCGTGCACGAGGAGGCGCAGTACTTCATTCCGCAAATCGAAACCAAGATCATGAACGAGGGCTGGGCGAGCTACTGGCACAAACAGATCCTCGACCACCTCGACCTGCCCGAGGGCTTACAGCTCGAATTCATCGTGCGCCACAACCAGGTGGTGCGGCCGTTCCCCGGCGGGCTCAACCCCTACCACCTCGGCTTCAAGGTCTGGGAAGACATCCGCCGCCGCTACGACGACCCGACCGCTGAGGAACGCGCCGAGATCGGCGATCCCGGCAAGAACGGGCTGCAGAAGATGTTCGAGGTGCGCGAGAGCGATCGCGACGTGTCGTTCCTGCGCCGCCACTTGACCGAGCCGCTGCTGCGCGAGTTGGATCTCTTCGAGTACGAAGCCCGCGGTGACGACTTGGTGGTGAGCAAGGTCGCCGACAGCGAGAGCTGGCGTGACGTAAAGGCGCTCTTGTTGCAAAGCGTCGGCATGGCCACCGTGCCGGTGATCAAAGTCGATGATGCCGACTTCAGCGGCAACCGCACGCTCTATCTCGTCCACGCCCATGACGGACGGGATCTCCTGCTGGAGCATGCCGAGAAGACGCTCGCCTATCTGCATCGGCTGTGGCAGCGCGAGGTCGCCCTCGAAACCCTCGTCGGCGGCAAGCGCACGTTGCTGGCGTACACCGACCGCGGCTTTTCGACCAAGAGCCTGAAGTGAGAACCCGTCAGCGGCCCAACTTCTTGAGCAGCGCCAGCGACGGGGCGAAGAACGTCGCTCCGGTGACGGCGCGGGTGTAATCCGTCAGCTGGTCGTGCAAGCCGTCGCCGGCGACTCCCATCATGCGCGCCAGCATCTTCTCGAAGGTATCGATGGTCTTGTTGTAGGCGATGAAGAAGAGACCGGCCTCGCTCACCGTGCCGTACGGAAAGCTGTGGCGCACGATCTCCAACTCCTCGCCGTTCTCCTCGATCACCACGCGGCTGATGTGAGCGGTGGCGGGCTTGGCCTGCTCGGATAGCTCTTTGCTGTCGCGCTTGCGCCGGCCGATGGCTTCTTCCTGCTCCGGCGTCGGCAGCGCCCGCCACCGCTTGAGATCGTGGACGTAGCGCTGGGTGAACACGAAGCTGCCGCCGGCAAAGACGGGATCCTCTTTGCCGATCAACGCCACGGCGGCGCGCTCTTTGCCCTTCGGGTTCTCGGTGCCGTCGATGAACCCGGTCAGGTCGCGCGAGTCGAGGTAGCGGAAGCCGTGCACTTCGTCCATCACCTCGACCGTGTCGCCCAGCTGTGCCCTGATCCGCATCGCCAGCTCGAAATTGAGGTCGTGGCGCTTGGACAGGATGTGCAAGAGTAGGTCACCGCCGGTGTTCGGTGCGCACCGGTCGCCGGCCTCGATGGCCTTGAACGGCCGCAAGCCCTGCGGCCGCCTTCCGGGCGAGAGTACGCCCCAGAACTCTGGCCCGAAGGCGACCGTGCAGGCCAGCTTGGCGCGCCGGTCGGCGGCTCCCACCTTGGCCACCAGTGACGGCACCGCCGCCGCCACGCGCGAGACTGCACCGGCGTCTTGCGCCTGGTCGCGCACGCGCAAGATCAGAAAGAGCGCGCTGGAGCTGGGCTCGGGTACGATACCAGGCTGCGGCTGCGGCATGTGATGACCTCCCCTCATCGGCAATTCGCGCGTGTGCACGCTGATTCATTGAATCATTGCGCGCGCGAGTCAATGGCGGCGGTTTGCTGTTTGACTGCGCGCAGGTCGCTGTCTACACAGCCAAGGCGAGGATGCGCAAGATGAACGAGCCTGCGCCACGCTTCTGGGAGATCTTCTTCGAGGTCTATGAGGCCCTGCCTCGGCAGGGCCCAGGCAACCGCGCCGGTGCCGTGAAAGCACTCGGGTTCTGCCGAGACTTGCCGTCGGCACCGGCGGTGCTCGACCTCGGCTGCGGCGTCGGCGGACAGACGATTCATCTCGCCCAGCTCACCTCCGGGTCCATCGTCGCCGTCGACAGCCACGCCCGGTTGACCGACCGACTCCACCGGATCATCAACGCGAGCGGCCTAGCCGACCGCGTCAAGCCGATGGTGGCCGACATCGCCCACCTGCGCCTGCCGCCCGAGAGCTTCGACCTGATCTGGTCCGAGGGGGCACTCTACAACATCGGCATCGAGAACGCCTTGCGGATCTGCCGCTCCCTGCTGCGGCCCAACGGCTACGTCGCCTTCACCGACGCCGTCTGGCGGAAGCAGAACCCGCCGCCCGAAGTGCGGGCGAGCTTCGATTTGGAATATCCGGACATGGGTTGGACCGCCGATGTTCTCGCGGCCTTGAAGAAGTGCAAGTTCGAGCTGCTCGGCCACTTCACGATCCCCGACGAGGCCTGGTGGGATGACTTCTATTCCCCCATGCAACGGCGGGTGGAGGAGCTTCGCGGCAAGTACGCCGCCGACGCTGAAGCACTCGCCGTACTCGATCAGATCGGGCGGGAGCCGGAGCTTCATCGCCTGTACTCGCAATACTATGCCTACGAGTTCTTCGTGGCACGCCGCGCCGAGTGATCGCGCACACCCTTGACGCCCACCCCTCCGAATTGGCACCGAATTGCGCGGCGGCGAGGGCGGAGTTGCGACGTAAGCTTTGGAAGCGGGCAAGCTTGCTGGAATTGGCGCCGCGAGTGTCTTCATGAGAGCGGACGCGTTGGGGGTATGGCAAACCGGGCAGTGATGGCGGGGCGAAGTGGTCCTTCGCGCCGGGGGCTCGGGCGACTGGCAGTAGCGGGGCCGCACCGCCTTACGGGCGGCGGAAACCGGGCGGGCCTTGTGGGGGCACGCCTTCGATGCGGAAATCGCTCTTGTCCGGCCGCAACGGCCGGCGCTTTTCGGCTTCGGCCTTGGCCGTTTCTTTCAGATCCAGATTCTTGATGCGGATGCGCAGGTTGTTGGCGCTGTCGGCGTTGGCGAGCGCCTGCTCTTCGGTGATGCGCCCGGCGGCGTAGAGATCGTACAGCGCCTGGTCGAAGGTCTGGCCGCCTTCGAGCATGCTCTGCTGCATGGCCTCCTTGAGAACGTCGATCTCGCCCTTCTTGATCAGATCCTTGACCCGCGGTGTGTCGATCAAAATCTCCAGCGCGGCGACGCGCTTGCCATCCACGCCCTGCACCAGGCGCTGGGAGACGATCGACCTCAGGTTGAGCGATAACTGGAGGTAGATCTCCGGGTGGCGAATGCCGGGAAAGAAGTTCATCACCCGCTCGATGGCCTGGTTGGCGTTATTCGAGTGCAGCGTCGCCAGGCAGAGATGGCCGGTCTCGGCGAAGGTGATGGCGGCCTCCATGGTTTCGAGGTCGCGGACTTCGCCGATCAGGATCAGGTCGGGGGCTTGCCGCAAGGTATTGCGCAGGGCCTCGCTGAACGACACCGTATCGAAGCCCACCTCGCGCTGGCTCACCAGGCACTTCTTGTGCGGGTGCACAAACTCGATCGGGTCTTCGATGGTGACGATGTGGCCGTTGGCGTGTTCGTTGCGGTGATCTATCATCGCCGCCAGCGTGGTTGATTTGCCGGAGCCGGTGGCCCCGGTCACCAACACCAAGCCGCGCCGGCTCGACACGATGGTCTTGAGCACTTGCGGCAGGCCGAGCTCGTCGACGCTCGGGATGTTGACCTTGATCTGGCGAATCACCACCGCCACCGCCCCGCGCTGGCGAAAGACGTTGACACGAAAGCGCCCCAGGCGGCCGGAGGCCAACGCCAGGTTCATTTCGAGTTTCTCCTCGAACACCGCCCGCTGGCGCTCGGTCATCAGGGTGTTGGCGAGATCTTCCACCTCCGGGGCCGAGAGCGGTTCTTCGCCGAACACCTCGGTGATGCCTTCGATACGTAAGACCGGCGGGCTCTCGGCGGTGAGATATAGATCCGAGGCGCCGCGCACGCCCATTTCACTGAGAAGGGTACGGATATCGTACATCGCCCCTATGCTCGTCCCACCATCGGTGCCACCGGCCGCGGCCGCAAGTTCGGCCGGCCATCGCCGCCTGCGCTAGCGCCAAACAGGTTCGGCGTCAACGTGCGCGACTGGGCCTCTTCGCGCGTGACCAATCCCTTGTTGACCATGTCGACCAGCGCCATGTCGAGCGTCTGCATGCCGACGGCCTGGCCCGTCTGCATCGCCGACGGCAGCTGGTGCACTTTGCCTTCGCGGATGAGATTGCGCACAGCCGGCGTGCCCATGAGGATCTCTAGGGCCGCAATCCGGCCGCCGACGCGCTGCTTGAGCAGGGTCTGGGTGATGACGGCCTGGATCGACTCGGCAAACATGGTGCGAATCTGCTCTTGCTGCGAGGCCGGGAAGACGTCGATGATGCGATCCACCGTCTTCGGTGCACTCGAAGTGTGGACCGTGGCGAATACCAAGTGGCCGGTCTCGGCCGCGGTCAGCGCCAGCGAGATGGTTTCCAGATCACGCATTTCGCCGACCAGAATCACGTCGGGGTCCTCGCGCAGGGCGCCGCGCAGGGCGTTGGCGAACGAGAGCGTGTGCGGCCCCAGCTCGCGCTGGTTGATCAGACACTTCTTCGACTCGTGGACGAACTCGATGGGATCTTCGATGGTGAGAATGTGACCCTCGTAGGTCGAGTTGATGTAGTCGATCATCGCCGCCAGGCTGGTGGACTTGCCGGAGCCGGTGGGGCCGGTAACCAGCACCAGGCCCTTCTCCTTGTCGCAAATCTCCCGTAGTACCGGTGGCAGACCGAGCTGCTCCATGGTCATGACCTTGGAGGGAATCAGCCGAAAGACCGCGGCGTCGCCCTTGCGCTGGCGAAACACGTTGACGCGGAAGCGGGCGATGTCGCCGAGCTCGAAGGAGAAGTCCACATCGTGGGTCTCGTCGTAGTTCTTGCGCGTCACGTCGGACATGATGTCGAACACCATGTGCCGGACTTCCTCGGCGGTGAGCGGCTGATATTCCAGCCGTTTCATGTCGCCATGGAGCCGCAGCATCGGCGGCTCGCAGGCACTCAAGTGCACGTCTGACGCCCCTTGTTGATGGGCGAAAGTCAGCAGTTGCGTAATATCCATACAGCGCCCCCTTGTGGCCAGTTGCCTATTCGGCGAAGCAATTGGCACGCCAGATGCGCAGGCGGCTTTGGCGATAAAATCGGCGTCGCGACGGCCAGCGGCGGCGGGATGTGGGTGGCGAAAGGGCGCTGATCGTTAAATCGGTAACAGGGACTGGCGTAGGTTTTGTTGGTCGCGGCAGGCCGCTTAATCAGCTCAAACTCACCAGAATCGTCTTCAAAAGCACGTTGCTCAGCGCGTGGTAGACGGTTGGAATCACCACCGAGTCCGTGCGCTCGCGCAGCCAGCCGTACCAGAGGCCGGGAAAGATCACGATCACTTGGGCCGGCCCGCCCAGCGGGATATGGCAGAGGGCAAACAACAGCGCCGCTAGCGGTAGCCCGAGCCCGCAGCGAACACCCAAAACGCCGGTGCGTTGTCCGAGGGTGCGGTTGAGCTGCGACTGCAGGTAACCGCGAAAGAAGAACTCCTCCGGCAATGCGACGCCGAGGAGCTGGCTGAAAAGCAGCATGTGCGGCGATTGCGGGGCGGTGAGCGCGAAACGTGACCCGAGCCACCAACGGGCGAACAGGAGGTGCCCGGCGGCGTAGAGAGCGAGGAGGGCAAGGTTGAGCAGATGGAACCACAAGCCACCCCAGCGCCGGCGCTGGGAGAGGTCGAGCCCGTAGTCGGCGTAGTCGCGCCGGCGCAACGTGATCAACGCGAACGGCACCAGAAACCACAGGCTCGGCTCGTGCAGCCACAACGCCAGCGGCAGTGTCAGGGCCAGCAGCGCGAGCGCTTCAAGACTCGGGGCTAGCGGCCGGCTGGGATCGTGTTTCACCGCCATGGCTCAGCGCGGGCTTCGCCCGCAGCCCAAAGCTCGACAGGGGTATTCCGTCATGCCCGCAATCCTTAAGGCCTGCCCCCGCGAAAGCGTGGGACGGGCATCCAGGGGCGGTGGGGCTCCGGATGGATTCCCGCCTTCGCGGGAATGACGGAGGGAAATCTGCGCGCGACGCCGAGACTTTCGGCCATAGTAGTTCAGGGGGCGACACCGTCTTCGACGATGACCGCGGATAGGCCAAGCGAAGTTACGCTTTGCGCCAGGGCCACGGCATCGGCGCGGTGTGCGAATCGTCCCACGCGCACGCGATAGTAACGGCCGCTGCCGGTTTCGAGGGTGGCGATGCGCACTTGATCGAAGCGTTTGTCGAGCGCCGCCCTGAGCCGCTGGGCGTTATCGCGATCGCTGAAGGCGCCGACCTGGACCGTGAATGCCGCGGCCTCCATCTGAGCACTGGCACTATCCAGTACCTCGATGCGCACCGGGGCCGTCCCCGGCCCGATCATGCCCAGGTGGCGCGCCGCGGCGCGCGACAAGTCGATCACTCGTCCGGCCACAAACGGGCCGCGATCATTCACCCGTACTTCCACCGAGCGCCCGTTTTGCAAGTTGGTCACCGCCACGCGGCTCCCCAACGGCAAGCTCGGGTGCGCCGCTGTGAGATCGTCTTGATCGTAGATCTCGCCACTCGAAGTCGGGTTGCCGTGAAAACCTGGGCCGTACCAAGAGGCAACGCCCGTTTGTGAGGCCCCGGCCTGCGGTTGAATCGGCGCCGGGCGCCGGCTGCCGAACAGCCCGCAGCCGCACACAAGCACCGCCAGCGCCACCACCCCGGCATGCCGCCACATGCGCCGCTTATAGCGCAGCCGGCGCAACCCGAAAAGCGCGCACCCGCGCTTCAGGTCCCGCGCGGCAGCCCCAGCACGCGTTGCGCAACGATGTTGCGCTGCACTTCGCTGGTGCCGCCGGCGATGGTCAGCGAGCGATCATAGAGGAACTGATAGTGCCAGCGGCCGCGCTCGGGGACCCGTTCACAGCCTTCCCAGAGCTCGGCATAGGGGCCGAGCATATCGACGCCGGTTTCTGAAAAGCGCTGCCCCAGCTCGGTGGAGAACAGCTTCATGGCCGCCGACATGTGCGGGTTGATGCGGCCGTGCAGCTGGTCACTCATTGCCCGCAAGCCGAACGACTTGGTGATCTGCGCCTTGATGGCCAGGTCCGACAAGCGCTGGCGCCAGATGGGATCGGCGGCAACGCTGCGGCTGCGCGCCATCTTCAGCAGGCGGCGCAGCACCTGGTCGGCGCGGATCGCGCCGGCAATCCCGCTGCGCTCGTTGATCAACGCGGAGCTGACGACCTCCCAGCCTTGCCCCTCGGCCCCCAGACGATTGCTCACGGGTACGCGCACGTCGTACAGGAAGACCTCGTTGAACTCGCTGTCGCCGGTGAGCTGGCGAATCGGCCGCACCTCGATGCCCGGCGACTTGAGGTCGATCAGCAGCATCGTCAGCCCGGCCCACTTCGGCCCGCCCGCCGAAGTGCGCACGAGGATGAAGTACCAGTCGCTGATGTGCGCCAGCGTCGTCCATACTTTCTGTCCGTTGACGACGTACTCATCGCCGTCGCGCTCGGCCTTGCACTTGGCTGCGGCCATGTCGCTACCGGCGCCGGGCTCGGAGTACCCGGTCGCCCAGATCTCGTCGCCGCTGAGAATCGGGGCCAGGAAGCGCTGCTTCTGTTCCTCGGTACCGTACTTGATGATCGCCGGGCCGACCCACCAGATCGCCATCGCGTTGATCGGGGCAGGCGCGCCGGCCTGTGCCAGCTCCTCATTGAGAATCGCCTGCTCCATCGCCGACAGGCCGGCGCCACTGTACTCCCGCGGCCAGCCGGCGCCGAGATAGCCGGCTTGATACAAGCGGCGCTGCCAGGCGCGCAGCACCTCGAAATCGCGCCGCTCATCGGCTTCGGGCGCATTGCTCTCGATCCACTGCCGTACAGTGAGGCGGAATGCCTGCTCTTCGGGGGTGTAATTGAGGTCCATGACAGCACCAGCCTTCAAGGGTTGCGGCAACGCCAACTGCGGCGCAACCTACCACGGCACCGCCGACAGGCAAGAACGGCGGCGACAGCGCCCCCGGAGTTCAGCTTACAGTCACCGTGCTCGAGAACACCTTCGGCACCACCGTCGTCTCGCCCGTGATCTCGAACTGCCCGCTCAGCCGGATGTCCGCTGACGAGCTACCCACTAGTGCTTCGATGGCTCCGGGTTCGACGACGAAGCGCATGCTGCGATCGTAGAAGCCGAGCTGAGCCACGGCGAGCTCGAAGGTGACGGTCTTGGCCTGGCCGGGATCGAGCGCGATGCGGCGGAAAGCCTTCAACTCCTTCACCGGCCGGGTAACGCTGGCGACGACGTCGTGGACGTAGAGCTGCACGACTTCTTCCCCGCTGCGCTCGCCGGCGTTTCTTACCGTCGCGCGAATGCGCACGGTGTCGGCGGCCCCGGCCCCAGCGGGGGAAATCTCAAGGTCGCTGTATTCGAAGCTGGTAAAGCTGAGGCCGTGACCGAATGGGAACAGCGGCTTGGTCGTCATGCCGGCGTATTCTCCCTTCCAGTGCGAGCGGCCGCCGGACGGCTTGTGGTTGTAATACACCGGCACCTGTCCCACGCTCACCGGCAACGAGATCGGGAGCTTGCCGCCCGGGTTGAAATCACCGAAGAGCACATCGGCGACCGCAGTGCCGGCCTCCTCGCCCGGCAGCCAGGCTTCGATGAGCGCGGGCACGTGCGCGGCGATCCATGGCAGCGCCAACGGCCGGCCGTTGATCAGCACCACCACGACGGGCGTGCCGGTTACCACCACCGCTTCCACCAGCGCCTGCTGTACGCCGGGCAGTCCCAGCTCGGCGCGGTCAATCGACTCTCCGCTGGTGCAGCCATCCGCCAATCCGGAGCGGTCGCCGACTACCACTACGGCCACCTCGGCTTGTTCGGCCGCGGCCACCGCGGCCGCAAAGCCGGCAGTGGCCGCGCCCGTGATGTCGCAGCCGGGGGCACTGTGGATCACCGTTTGTGGCGACAGCTTGCGTTTGATGCCGTTGAGGACGCTCACCATCGGCACGAAGTGCATGGCGAGATCTACCAGCCCGGCCGG
This sequence comes from Deltaproteobacteria bacterium, assembly GCA_016210005.1. Taxonomy (NCBI): domain Bacteria; kingdom Pseudomonadati; phylum Myxococcota; class Myxococcia; species Deltaproteobacteria bacterium. The sequence continues at coordinate 17,114 of JACQVA010000009.1, forward strand.
GCGCGGTGATTGGTCACCCTCTTTGATTTCGCCGAACATCATCTCGAGGTGGGCGGGGTAGTGATAGTCGCCTTGTAGCAAGCGGATGCTGTCGGCGCTCGGGCCGATGACCGCAATCGACGGCAGCGTCTTGGGCAGCGGCAACAGGCCGTCGTTCTTGAGCAGCACGATCGACTTCTGCGCCAGGCGGTGGGCGAGCGCGCGCTGCTCCGCGGTGTCGAAGACCGCCGCAGCGCCAGCATCGTCAACGTAGGGCTGCTCGAATAGGCCGAGCTGGAACTTCATGCGCAGCAGGCGGCCGACGGCGGTATCGACCAGCGCGACATCAACCCGGCCGTCTTCCACTGCTTGGCGCAGCGGTTCGCCGTAGCAGTGCAGCGCCGGCAGCTCGACATCGATTCCGGCTGCGAGCGCGAAGCCGGCGGCTTCGGCTTCGTCGCCACCGATGCGGTGGTATTGGAACAAGGTGGCGATGGTGAAGTAGTCGCTCACCACCACGCCGTCGAAACCCAACTCGCGGCGCAGCAGATCGTTGAGTATCTCCTTGGAAGAGCCCAGCGGCACGCCGTCGATCTCGTTGTAAGCGTTCATGATCGAGGCCAGTTGCGCTTGTTTGATGACCGCTTCGAACGGGGCGACGTAGACCTCGCGCAACTCGCGCGCCGGGATGTGGGCGGGCGCCCAGTTCAGGCCGCCCTCGGAGGCGCCGTAGCCGGCGAAGTGCTTGCCGGTGGCGACAATGCCGCGGCGCAGGTCGTCGCCCTGCAAGCCGCGCACGTAGGCGATGCCCATTTGCGCTATCAGGTAGGGATCCTCACCGAAGGTTTCCTCGGTGCGGCCCCAGCGCGGATCCCGGGCGACGTCGAGTACCGGAGCCAGCGCGTGATGCGCGCCGGCGGCGCGCATCTGGGTGCGAATGACACTGGTCATCGCCTCGATCAGCTCCGGCTCCCAGGTGCTGGCGAGGCCGATGGCCTGCGGAAAGCAGGTTGCCCCGCGGGCGAGATAGCCGGCGCAGCTTTCCTCGTGGATGATGGCGGGAATGCCGAGACGGGTCCGCTCGACCAGGAATTTCTGGATCGCGTTGGCCACGGTCGCGCTGGCGGCCGGGGCCAATACCGTCGCCCCGCCGATGCGGGTGATGTGACCGATGCCGTGAGCCAGAGTCGTCCGCGCCCGGCGCTCGCAAAAGGCTTCGTCCCGAATCAGTTCACTCGACCAGACGCAACCGATCTGCGCCAGCTTCTCCGGCAGCGTCATCCGCGACACCAGATCGCGGACCCGGGCGTCGATCGGCTGGGTAGAATCGAGATAGGGCGCCTGCTCCTTCGCCATGGTAAAGCCTCCTGTGGCCCGAACCATTGCACCGACCAGGCAACTACTGCAACGAGGCAACCTATTAGGGGTCTGCGGCCGGCTCTCCGCGCTGTTCACCGCGTCACCGCCATTGTGGGCATAACCGGCAAGGCTTGGTCCCAAGCGCAAAACCTGGCAGGCTCGCGGGCATGGGGAACCGGAGCGGACCATGAGGGTATTGATCGCGGGTGCGGGCGCGCTCGGGTCGGTCTTCGGCGGCTTCTTGCGCCGGGCGGGGTTGGCGGTGACGCTGCTCGGCCGGCGCGGCCATCTCGCGGCCATCGCGCGCGATGGGCTGTACATCACCGGCCTCTGGGGCGATCACCGCGTCGCTGGGTTTGACTTGTGCGAGTCGGCCTCACAGTTGGCCGCCCCGTTCGATGCCGTTCTCTTGGCAGTCAAGTCGTACGACAGCCGCACCGTGGCCGAACAGGCCGCGCCGTTGCTCGCCCCGTCGGGCGTGGTGATCTCACTACAAAATGGCCTGGGCAATCTCGAAGCCATCGAGTCCGTGGTGACACCGGCGCGAACACTGGGCGCGCGCGTGATCTTTGGGGCTGAAATCACCCAACCGGGCTGTGTGCGCGTTACGGTGTACGCCGACCAGGTCCTGATCGGAGCACGGCGGCCGGGCGTGTACCCACTGTTGGATCAAGCGGCGCAGCAGTGGGCGGCCCGCATTGACGCGGCCGGGATTCCGGCGGCCGACAGCAGCGACATCGATGCCGCGCTGTGGGCCAAGGTCTTCTACAACGCCGCCCTCAACCCGCTTGGTGCGCTGCTGGGGGTGCCGTATGGGGCGCTGGCCGCACACGCCGAGACCCGCGCGTTGATGGACGCAATCATTGGCGAGGCCTTCGCCGTGGCTCAAGCAGAAGGCGTCGGCCTGCCGTGGGCATCGGCGGACGAGTATCGCCAGCTGTTCTACGGCCGGCTGGTGCCCAGCACCGTCGACCACCGCTCCTCGATGCTGCAAGACCTCGAACGCGGGCGGCGCACCGAGATCGACGCGATCAACGGCGAGATCTGGCGCCGCGGTCAGGCGCACGGTATCGTCACGCCCTACAGTGAGACGCTGACCAGAATCGTCCGCTGCCGGGAGCAACAACGGTGATCGAACTACGCATCACGGCGGCCAGCCGGGCCGCGATCGCGGCCGACGCGGTCGCGTGCTACCCGGAGGAGGCCTGCGGCTTCATTATCGAGCGCGCCGGCAACGAAGAGGTGGTGCGCGTCACCAATGTCCAGAACCAGCGCCACGCTGCCGATCCCAAGCGGCGCGACGCACGCACCGCCTACAGCATGGGTCCCGAAGCCGCGCCCATACTGATCGGCCACGACCGCGGCGAGTTGACCATCCGCGCGATCTATCACTCCCACCCAGACCACGACGCTTACTTCTCGGTCGAGGATTACAAGCAAGCAACCGTGTGGGACGAACCCAGTTACCCCAACGCCGGGCAACTGGTCATCTCAGTGCGCAGCGGAGCGGTGCGGGCGATAAAAGCCTTCGCCTGGAACGCGGCCAGCAGGGAGTTCGCCGAGATCACTCTCACGGTCGAGTAGTCAGGGGCGCGCGGTCGTCTTGCCTATCGGGCCGTGGTAAGGTCGCCGGCATGGACGAGCGGCAACGCATTCGACTGACATCGTTCAGCCACGGCGCGGGTTGAGCCTGTAAGATCGGCCCCAAGGATCTCGGCGAGATCCTCAGCAAACTGCCGCCGCCGGCGGACCCCAATCTGCTGGTCGGCAGCGAGACTTCGGACGATGCCGCGGTTTATCGGCTGGCGGACGACCTCGCCATCGTGCAGACGGTAGACTACATCACGCCGCTGGTGGACGACCCTTACGCCTACGGCCAGATCGCCGCCGCTAATGCGCTCAGCGACATCTACGCCATGGGCGCACGCCCGATCCTAGCGCTCAACATCGTCGGCTTCCCGGCCAGCGAACTGCCGCTCGAAATGCTCGGCGAGATTCTGCGCGGCGGCTTCGACAAGGCGCGCGAAGCCGGGGTGACAATCGCCGGCGGCCACAGCGTGGACGACCGCGAGCCCAAGTACGGCATGGCGGTCACCGGCGTGGCTCGGCCCGAGGCTATCATCCGCAACTCCACCGCCCGCGCCGGGGATCGGCTGCTGCTGACCAAGCCGCTGGGCACCGGTATCATCTCCACCGCCATCAAGCGCGACCTCGCCAGCCCGGAGCTGATCGCCGAGGCGATCCGCCTGATGAGCACGCTCAACCGAGCCGCTGCGGCCGCGGTTGCGGCCGTTGGGGTGAATGCGATCACCGACGTAACCGGTTTCGGTCTGCTTGGGCATCTGCACGAAATGAGCGCCGGCAGCCGGGTCGGAGCCCGCGTTTCGCTGCAACGGCTGCCGGTGTTGGCGGCAGTGTGGTCTTTGGCGCGCGACGGCATCGTGCCCGGCGGCAGCCGGCGCAACCTCAGCTATGCAGAGGCTTTCACCGACTTTGAGGACGCGGTGCCGGCCGAGGCGCGTCTCATCCTCTGCGACGCGCAAACCTCAGGTGGCCTGCTGATCGCCGTGCCGGAGCGCAAGTGCGCGGCGCTGCTGCGCGCGCTGAGCGACAACGGCGTCGCGCTAGTGGCGGAAATCGGCGAAATCATCGACGACGCTTCGGGGAGGTTGCACGTCACCGCCTAAACCGCCGCCCGGCCCGCGTCGTGGCATGTATTCTGCTCCCAGCTCATGTCGCCAAGAAATGAGTGACATGCGAGTTCGAGCGATTCTGTTGCTGTGCGGTACGATGGTCTCGTTGCTGTGGGTCGGCCGCAGCCACGCCACCACCTTCGTGCTCATGAACGAGCAGGAGCTGGCAGCGCAATCGGTCGCGGTGGTGGTCGCGCGCGTCAGCCACATCGAGTCGGCTGCGCGCGACGACGACAGCGCGATTCACACGTACGTTTTTCTCGACACCGAGACCGTGCTTGCCGGCCACCTGCCGCCGGCTCAGCCGCTGGTGCTCAAGGAACCGGGTGGCACGGTCGGCGGGCGCACGCAGTGGGTGTTCGGCGCGCCCGAGTTCTGGGTCGGCGAGCGCGCGCTACTCTTTCTCAGCCGCAACTCCGACGGCACGCTGCAAACGACGGCGCTGGCCATGGGCAAGTACTCGATTGACGACAGCGAGGAGCCCCAGGCGCAGCGCAGTTTCGGGCCGGGCGCCTTGGTGTTGGCCCCGCTCGACGGCCGGCTGGTGCCGGCGGCTCCTAAACGCGAGCGGCTCGCCGCGCTGGCGGCGCGCGTCCACGCCCTGGCCGCGCCGGCCTCCGACTACGGCCCGGCCGTGGTCGTCACGCCCCCTGAGGTGTGGGAAGACCTCCCGCGCCAGGAGCGCGCGGCCTTCACCTATCTCGGCTCTCCCAGCCGCTGGTTCGAGCCGGACGACGGCGTGGCGGTTGAGTTTATGATTGACACTACCGGTGATAGTAAGATCGGCCCCACAGGTTCGCACACAGCGATGGTAGAGGCGATGGGCGCTTGGTCCACCGTCTCGGAGTCGAACCTACTGCTCGCCGACGGCGGTGATACCGCGCCGGCTCAGTTCAACACCTGCTCGGGAGGCAACCGCATCGTCTTCAATGATCCATACAACGAGATCAGCAACCCCTCGGGTTGCAGCGGGGTACTGGCCATTGGCGGATACTGTTCCAATGGTGAAACCCGGGTGATCAACGGCACCACGTTCAATCGCATCGCCATCGGCAAGGTGACCTTCAATAATGGCTGGTCGAGTTGCTCGTTCTGGAACCAATGCAATATCGCCGAGGTCGCCACCCACGAACTCGGCCACGCCATCGGCTTGGGACACTCCGGCGTTAGCACCGCCACCATGGCCCCAATGGCGCACTTCGACGGGCGCTGTGCCGGCCTGGCCGCGGACGATATCGCCGCGGCGCAGTTCATTTACCCCGGTAACCGCGTCCCCGGAACGCCAACTCCGACCCCAACCGCCACCGCCACCCGTCCGCCCAGCCGCACCCCGACGCGTACACCAACGCGCACGGCCACCGCTACACGAACACCGACAGCAACCTTGCGCCCGAGCGCCACGCCGACCGCCACCGCCACACGCCGCCCGAGCGCGACGCGCACCGCCACCCGGGTGCCCACCCGTACCCCAACCGCCACCGCCACCCGCACTTCGACTTCGACACCGCGGCCGACGGTAACTCGCACGCCGTCACGGTCACCGACCCGCACCTGGACACGCGTGCCCACCCGAACCCGGACGCCAACCTGGACGCGGGTGCCGACACGCACTCCCACGCGGACATGGACGCCCTTCGGCTACCGCTCACCGACGCCCAGCCGGACGCCGACCGCGACCTCCACTGCGACACCGACAGTGACCGTGGCCGAAGCCACACCAACCACGGCCGCTGGCGGGCTGACGATCAATCGTCCGGCGGCCGATTCACGCCGGCAACGGATTCGACGGCTATATCTGAACGCGCCGCGGGCTCACTAGCTACGCTCTCTGCTGTCCACGACGACGTCAGAAGGCAACCCGCGCCCGGCGCGGTAACATTACCGATCTGTTGCGTGAAGCGCTCCATCTCATTGATGAGCGCGACGAAATCCGGGAAGCCGTGGCTCGAGCAGCGGCGGAAGCCCCCCGCGGCGAGTTCGTTGATGGAGAAGCAGTTGTGCGCGAAGCCCGGAAGCTCGTCCGACAGAAGGTGGAGGCTGGCCACGGAGGATGAGCGCGCGCTTTCGTTTGACGAAGTCCGCCGCAAACGATCTCCTGCAGATTGCCGATTACATCTCCGGCGAAGATCCAGCGGCCGCTGAGCGTGTGATTGATGACATCGTTTCGGCGATCGAGAACCTGATCAAGTTTCCCGCAATGGGGCGCATTCGAGAGGACCTAGCCGACCGGCGTCACCGCGTGTGACCGGTGGGCCGGCTCTTGATCTTCTACCGGTCCTCGATCTCGAACTCACGCGGCCCGAGACTTCAGCTCGAAGACTGCAACCGACACGTGGCCTTTTGGTCTTCCGTTGCTAACGAGCCGATCGATTTCCTTGAGTGTTGTCGGTGCAAGGAACACCTCCCCACATTGACCGCAGACCTCAGCTTGAAGGTTCTTAACGAGGTAGCGTTAGCCACCCCATTCATGCATGTGTTCGATCCGGCGGCGCCGCCGCGGGTCCTTGCAGTAGTAGCACGTCCTCATTTCTTCTCCTTTCGGACCCGGAAATCCTCCTACAATTCGGGGTTGGGTCGATAAACCGTGATGATCACCAACGTTCCTTCGTGAATGGCGCCGACCGTGTGAATCGGTTCATCCCGTTCGGTGAATCCAAGCAGCGGGTGGGAGTGCCCGCGTGGATCGTCTGGGTAGTCCTCCAGCAGTTCGAGGCGCTCTGACGAGAGCGCCTTTTCGAAGTACGTGATGCCTGGTGTCGGTGGTGCGCCATGGTCATCCGGAGGTGCGCCGGCGGCTGACCCTCGACCGCTTCGTCGCCCTCGACCATGTGCTCGTCGATCCCATGGGACTGCTTGGGCCGGCGATGGTTGACGCGGCGCTCGCCGCGTGCGGCCGGGCGCGCCGCATCATGGTGACCGTCCCGGATTTCTAGACAGCCGCGCAGCTGGTGGTACGCACGAACCTGGCGGCTCGATCAGCCGTTGGGCGCGACAACGCCGCGGCCTTTGATCGTACCCTCGCGTAGCCGCTCATACACGTGCGGCGCCTGTTCGAGCGGGAACAACTCGACCTGGGTCTTGATCTTCCCCGCTTGCGCCAACGTCACCACTTCGCTCAGCTCCGGTATGCTGCCGTAGAATACGGAGGCAACGGAGAGCTCGGTGGGCACGCCGAGATAGCTGAATGACAGCGCGCCGCCGGCGATCCCGACGAGTGTCAGGTGTCCCAAGCGGCGTGACACAGCGACGGCGAGTTGCAACGTGGCGTCGGAACCGACGATATCGAGCACCAGTTCCGCGCCCGCACCGCGAGTGAGGTCGCGGATGTGGTCGGCGGCCCGATCGTCTGAGGCGACGACCGCATCGGCCCCGAGCGACTTGGCGGCGGTGAGCTTCTCGGCGGACACGTCGACCGCCACCACGCCAGCGGGCGACAACGCCTTGAGGATCTGAATTGCCATCTGCCCCAACCCGCCGGCGCCGATGATCACCGCGGTCGATCCGGGACGCAGCAGCGAGAGCGAGCGCTTGACGGCGTGATAAGTCGTCAAGCCGGCATCCGTCAGCGGCGCGGCCTGACGCGGGTCGAGGCCGCCGAGCGGACACAGAAAGCGCGCGGACGGCACGATCATGTGCGACGCCATACCGCCGTCGTGGCCGAGTCCGCCGCCGAAGAACAGCGGCGCGACCTCGCAGTAGTTCTCGGCGCCGACACGGCACGCGGGGCAGCGGCCGCAGCCCCACACGCTGTACACAATCACCGGGTCACCCGCGGCCCAGCCGCTGACGCCCGGACCAAGCCGCTCGACCCACCCGGCGTTCTCGTGACCGAGCGTGAACGGCAGCGTGTAGGGTAGCGCGCCGGCGGGGAAGTCCATGACGTGCAAATCGGAGTGGCACACGCCCGCGCCGCCGACTTTGACCAGCACCTCGCCGGGACCGGGCTCGCGGATGTCTACGTCGCGCAGCTCCGGCGCCGCTTGCCATTGCGTCATGCGATAAGCTTTCACGGTTTCCTCCCGTCGCGCTTGCCCCACACGCGCCGGTGCGTGCTTGAGAGAAGGACGTCCGTTGTGCCATCGGGCAGAACCAGATCCGCAGCGGTGCCGGGCGGGACTGTAATCTCAATGCTGCCACGCTCCGCATCCGTGAGCTGCCAGGAGATCTCGATGCGGCCATGAGGGGAGTCGTGATGCGTACGGGCGCCGGTGATCCCGCCGCCCGGTCGGGGTGCGACCCGGAACCGCCGGTATCCGGGCTCGACGATCTGGAGGCCGGCCACGTAGCGATGCAGGAAAGAGATAACCGCGCCCTTGCTGTAGTGGTTCAGCGAGGCGTGGGCGACACCATCGACGTCGATGCCGCCCCATTCCTCCCAGATCGTGGTGGAACCGCGCGCGCTCATCAGAAGCCACGACGGCTCCGTGTCCTGAAAGAGCAGCTCGTAGGCCACCTCCAGGTGTCCGGTGTCGGCGAGAACGGGGAGCAGGAACGCTGTGGAGAGGAACCCGGTGCCGAGGTGGGTTCCGGCGGCGCGGATGAGCGCGACGAGGTCGTTCGCCGCCGGCGCGCGCAGCTCCTGCGGGACGAGATCGAAAGCAAGAGCACGAACGAGGGTGGCTTGCGTGTGCGGCGTGATCCGGCCGCCGCCGCCGATGAACTCACGCTGCCACGCAGCGCGGGCGCTTTCGGCGAGCCGGCCGTAGCGCTCAGCATCGGCGCGACGGCCGAGGACGGCTGCCATCTGCGCGAGTTCGGAGGCGGAACGATAGAGATAGGCGGTGGCCAGCGCACCGTGGTCGCTGGCCACCGCGAGGCTGATCGCGTCGGCGAGGGACTGCCCCGGCTCCAGCCACTCGCCGAAATGAAAGCCGGAATCCCAGATGCAGCGCTCGTGTGGCGCCGGCTCGGGCGCACGCTCGACCCGTGAGGGGTGCCGGGCGCTAGCCGCCGCGCGCGCGGCGAATTCCACCCACGCGGCCATCGACGGCCACTGCTCGGCGACGAGCTGCTGGTTGCCGGTGGCACGGTAGATCTCCCACGGAACGTGCACGGCGGCATCACCCCATCCAGCCGAGCCGACGAGATCCTTCCAGTAAGGCGGTTCCCGGTCGTCCATCGGATGCGGCTCCGGAACCAGATTCGTGACCGCCCCGTTCGGCCATTGCTCGGCTGCCAGGTCGCGCAGCCACTTCGTCGAGAAGCCGGCGACGTCGTAGAGGTAAGCCGCGGTTTCGACGTAGATCTGCCAATCGCCGGTCCACCCCGCGCGTTCGCGCGTGGGACAATCGGTGGGAATGTCGCAGGCGTTGCTTCGAAAACTCCACTCGGCGATCCGGTGGAGGGCGTTCACGCGATCGTCCGAACAGGCAAATGACCCGAGGCGAGGAAGGTCGGTGTGCACCACGATGCTGGCGATGTTGTCACGCTCGAGTGGACCGGGGTGGCCTTCAAGGCGGACGTACCGAAATCCCTTGGTACTGTGGCGGGACTCGAACACGTCGCCATCGATCCCGGCGGAGATCACCGTATCGACTTGGAAAGTGACCGAGCTGTCGGCCTGCATTGACGTGCCGGACGCGACGTTAGCCTGCGTGACGTCGCCCTCGCGGTCGACGGCCTCGCCGTACGTCAGCGTGATCTGCGTGCCTGCTGGGCCGAGCTTACGAAGGCGCACCCACCCGTTGCTATTCTGTCCGAAGTCGACCACCCAGCGCTGCGGCGCAAGCTCTCGGATCGAAACCGGCCGCAGCTCCTCGACGCGGCGCACCGGCGGAGCGGGCGACTCGCAGAGCTCGGCAATCCCGTAGTCGGCGACGCGTACGATGTCCCAGGCTGAGCGGTCGGTTCCGGGTTCGGCCCAGCCGGTGACGCGCAGACGGAGATCGTGCACTTCGCCGGCAATCAGGTCGGCGCGCAGGATATGGCTGGCGCGCGAACGCCACGTCGAGTCGGTTCCGAACCTCATCACCTCGCCCGACTTCAAGGTGACAACGAGCTCCGCAAGAAACGCCGTGGTGACGCCGTAGTCATTGACACGGCGTGCAATGCCGCTCTGGCCGCGCCACCAGCCGTCGCTGAGTATTGCGCCGAGCGCATTGCGGCCCTCCTTTAGAAGATCGGTGACGTCGGAGGTCTGGACCTGGAGTCGTTTGCGGTAGGCGGTAAATCCGGGGGTGAGCTCGCAATCACCAACGCGCGTCCCGTTAAGGAACGCCTCGTAGACGCCGTGCGCGGTGGCGTGCAGGCACGCGCTCTCGATGGCGCCCGTGACCTCTAACTCTCCGGCCAGGTAACAGGCAGGTCGTTGTCTTGCCGGTGCGTTGGCGGCTTCGGCAGGTTCGATCCAGCGGGCAACCCGAATCTCCGGCACCGGGATGGACAACGTTGCAAGTCGGGTCATTGAGTCTCCGGGATTCGAGAAAGTGGGGAGTAGGCTCAACAGATCGCAGCGTCGCACGGAGTTATTAGGCGGACCACAGGCCCTGCAGCCTTCAACCACTGAGCCTCGATAGTCCCCCGCACCGCCATCCTGGATCAACCACCCTCACTCAGGCCACCCAGGCCCTTTCCTGAGACGACGCGCGGGGGAGGCATCCCAATCTGCTGCATGTTGGCCACCGGTGGCCAAGCTCTGCAACCCGCCTTCGCCGGGGCTCCTTGCCGGGCTCGGGTGGTGCAATAGCCGCGCAAGCGAAGCGTCCCCGACGGGATTTGGACGGAATTCATTGACGCTTTCAGCATATCCGCCCGCATCAAGCAAGTCGCATGAGTTGGCGGGGAACGGAGTGCGGAATGCGGGCTGGACTCGGCACGGGTGGAGAGCCAACAGCCGACGCGCCGCGCGATCGTCGCGCGGGCCAAACCTGGCCTCCCAGGGGGACAGGTACGCAGGGGTCGGCGATGAAGCACCCGTTCTGGATCTTCTCGTGAGGGAGAGGGGAGGCGGCTGTATGGCTGAAGCGCGCGTCACGGCCCAACGCGTCGGCGGCGAGCTGACGCAGAAGATTCAGCAGCTCCGGCAGGAGACCCAGGCACTCAACCGCGAGCTGGGGCAGCTCGACCCCCAAAGCACGCGCGCCTCCGCGCTGCGGCAGCAGTTGCAGACGCTGCGGCAGGAAAGCGAAGTCATGGCGCGCCAGAACCAAGCGCCCCCGATCAGCGGGCCGGGCACGATGGGGCTGGACGCCAGCGGCTATCAGCGCCGGCTCGCCGAGCTGAACCGCGACATGGAGCGGGCGCGGCGGGAAGTCGAGGTGTCGAGCGGCGCCGCCGGCGACGACCGCCGCCGCTTCGTGGAGCAGGTCCTGACCAAGGACCCGCGCTACCAGCAGGCCGTCGCCCAACGCGACCAGCTCGTCCAGGGCGCGACGCGCCGCGGTTTTCGAGTCGACCCTGAGGCCGGCACCGTCCAGGCGCCGGAGCGTGGCCCGGAGCGCATGGCCGCGGCCTATACGAAAGAGGGCGAGGCTGTGGCGAGGGCCGCCATTCAGCACCGCCTCTATGGGCAGACCAACCGCGACCTAGTGCGGCAGTGGCGCGAGAATGAGCAGGCGCTGCATGCGCAAGACAACGCCCTCACGCGCGTCCAGAACCGGTTGAAGGTGCTGGATGAGTACGAACGCGAGGGAATATCGATCAGCGATCGGGAGGCCGTGCACGCGCGCATGCTGCGCGCCGAGGTGCCGGACCGGGATTGGGGCGTGCGAGCGGCCCGCCTTGAACGCGAGGCGCTGACGGCGGAGATCGAACGGCGGGGAGGACGGTTCGAGGGTGGGCAGGTGCTGCTGCCGGAGGGCGGCGGCGGGTTCCGGCGCGGAGTCGGCGCATTCATGGCGGGGGC
>JACQVA010000010.1 GCA_016210005.1 Deltaproteobacteria bacterium
GCAGCATAAGAGCAAGGTAGTGGAGGGTTTTTCGGCCAAGTACGGCGTTGACAAGCTGGTCTACTACGAAGCGCACGGCTGCGCAGAGACCGCAATCGTGCGGGAGAAGCAGCTGAAGAAGCGGCGCCGCGCCTGGAAGATGACAAATTGCGTCCCTTTCGGCCATGGGCCTCGGCTGACAGTACACAGTACTGTCAGACTGGTGAGGATTTGCCCGGTCGGCTGCACGTTACCCACAGATTTGTCGCACACCCTGCTGCCGACGCCGCAATTCTTGCCCTTGACTTGTATGACCTCGGTGGGCGAAGCTGGTGGCGTTCGAGCAGCAAGTCAAAGGGAGGCAAGCACGATCTCGTGAAGAAATGTTGCGATCCAGCGCTGCGCACGCTCATTGGCGAAGACGCGTGGCCGCGGCGTCAGCGGGCACCGCCGCGTGAAATGAATCGAACGGGGGGAAAACGGGTGTGAGGGAGGAGGAACCTGCCCTTGACGGCAGGGCCGAAGCGATAAAGGAGAAGTCAAAATGAGGAAGACGTTCTTAGCTCTTGCCGCCGGCGCCATGGCGCTGACGGCAGCGCCCGCCTTGGCGCAAACGGTCGCCGCGCGAGGGAAGCTCGATCACTTGATCTGTTACAAGATGCGCACCAACGCGCTCAAAGCGCCGGTTACGGTCGATATGCTGGCGCAACTCCAGCCTGAGTTCACGCAGAAGGGCTGCATAATTGAACAGGCGGTGGAGTTCTGCGTTCCGGTCACGAAGCGGCTGACGGTAAAGCCGCCCTTCCCCAGCGTCAGCGGCCAGCCCTTGAAAGACGACTACGTCTGCTACCTGGCCCAATGCCCGACTCAGCCGTTGCCGCCGGACAAGAAGGTGATCGATCAATTCAGCCAACGGGTCCACACCAAGTACACCCCGGTTAAGATCTGCGTGCCCGCGCGCAAAGCGCCGGTACCGTGCGGACCGACCGGCGGCGGCACTTGCGGCGGAGTCTGCGACAACGCCACCGACGAGTGCGTGGCCGATCCGACGCAGGGATGTACCTGCAAGCCGGCACAGTGCAGCGGGGTGGTCGATAACCGCGGCTCGTGCGGCGGCGCTTGCCCGAACACCACCGATCTCTGCCGGCCGAATGCCGCGGGGGCATGCGAGTGCCAGCCGCCACCACCACCGCCGTGTGGGATGGACTCGGCCACCGGCATCTGCGGCGGCAACTGCCCGAAGCCGACCGACCGTTGCGTTTTGGATGACAACGGGGTGTGCGCTTGCGTACCGCCGGAACCGCGCTGCGCCTCGGTCAACGGTGTCTGTGGCGGCGTGTGTCCCAACCCGACGGATGTTTGTGTTGCCACAGCTGCCGGATGTGGCTGCAAGCCACCGGGGTGCGCGAAGAACCCGCTGACAGGAGCCTGCGGCGGCGTCTGCCCTAAGGCCACGGACAAGTGCATACTGGATGCCGCGGGTGAATGTTCGTGCCAGCCGCCACCGTGCGGAGGTGATCCCCTCAACGGCACCTGCGGCGGCGTTTGCCCGAACAGCGGCGAGCAATGTGTCCTAGGCACAACCACCAACAGCTGCGTGTGTGAAAGGCCGTGCGGGAATATTCCGGGAACAACTCAGTGCGGCGGGTTCTGCCCTGCCGGGCAGATATGCGAACACGTTCCGGGAACCATCTCCTGCCGGTGCTTCTGATCTGTATCTGTTGGCGCTGACAGCCAGCGCTCGGTAGGCTCGGGGGGCAACCGGAGACGGTTGCCCCCCGCTCCTCTTCTCAGCTCGTCGTTTCCATCATCCCAAGATCTGACCTGAGACTCATCGCGTTGGTCCCGCACGTCCGATAGCGGCCGGCGCTGGCATCCGGCGCGTCTGCGCAGTAGCATCCGCTCGACCACGGAGGTGGCGATGGCTGATCCTTATGCGCCGACTAAAGCGGATCGTTTCAGCTTTGGTCTATGGACTGTCGGCAACACCGGTGGTGACCCGTTCGGGGCGCCGGTGCGCCCGCCGGCGAACCCGTGCCAGCTCGTCCATAAGCTCGCCGCCTGCGGTGCCTGGGGCGTCAACTTACACGACAACGACTTGATTCCCTTCGGCGCCTCGCCCACCGAGCGCGACCGCATCGTCAAGGATTTCCAGGCAGCGCTGCGCGATTCCGGCATGGTGGTGCCGATGGCTACCACCAACTTGTTTCACCACCCGATGTTCAAAGACGGTGCCTTCACCGCCAACGATCCGCAGGTGCGCGCCTTCGCCCTGCGCTAGACCCTCGACGCCATCGATCTCGGTGCCGAGCTGGGCGCGCAGATCTACGTGTTTTGGGGCGGGCGCGAGGGCAGCGAAGCCGATGCTTGCCGCGATCCGCGCGACGCCATCCGCCGTCTGCGCGAGGCGCTCAACTTCCTGTGCGAATACGTCCGCGAGCAGGGCTATCACCTGAAGTTCGCGCTCGAAGCCAAGCCCAACGAACCCCGCGGCGATATTTATCTCGCGACCACCGGCCACATGTTGCACTTCATCTCCACCCTCGATCACCCCGAGATGGTGGGGGTTAATCCGGAGGTGGCACACGAGACCATGGCCGGCCTCTCCATGGTGCACGCGGTGGCGCAGGCGATGGAAGCCGACAAGTTGTTTCATATCGACCTCAACGCGCAAAAGATCGGGCGCTACGACCAGGACTTGCGCTTCGGTTCGGAAGATCTCAAAGGCGCTTTCCTGCTGGTGCGCCTGCTCGAAGGCAGCGCCGCCGGCTCGCCCTACCACGGCCCCCTGCACTTCGACGCCCACGCCTATCGCACCGAGGACGAAGCGGGGGTGTGGGACTTTGCCCGCGGCTGCATGCGCACTTACAAAATCCTCAAAGCGCGAGCGCAGACGTTCGACGCCGATCCCGAAGTGCGCGACCTGCTCGCGGCCGCTCCGGAGCAGGCCGCGCTGGCGCCCTTGCTCAGCGGCTACGCCCGCGACAAGGTCGCTAAGCTGCGTGCCCTGGCCATCGACCCCGACGCACTCGGGCGCCGCGGCCTGGGTTACGAACGCCTCGATCAGCTCCTGATCGAGCATCTGCTGGGCGTGCGCGGCGGCTCCTGACCGGGCGCGGAACTACCGCTATGGACGACGGCCTCTACCTCGGCTTCGACGTCGGCACTCAGGGCACCAAGGGGCTGCTGCTCGATGCCGGCCGGAGAGCGGTGGTGGCGCGCGCAGGCCGGCCCCACGGCTTGATCCCCGACTTGCCGCCGGGCGCGGCGGAGCAGCACCCGGACACCTGGGTGGCGGCGCTGCGCGAAGTGGCGGCGGAACTACTCGCCACGCCCGGAGTCGAGCGCGCGCGGGTTCGCGGCATCGGCGTCTCGGGGCAGCAACATGGCCTCGTCGTCCTCGACGCCGATGATCGCGTCGTCCGGCCCGCCAAGCTCTGGTGCGATACCACGACGGCCAAAGAGGCGGAGGAACTCTCCCGCGACTTGGGCCGATCCATCCCCGCTGGTTTCACGGCATCGAAGATCCTCTGGCTGCAACGGCACGAGCCGCAGCACTGGCAGCAAGTACGTGCGGTGCTGCTGCCGCACGACTACATCAACTTCCGTCTCACCGGGAACAAGACCATGGAAGCGGGCGACGCCTCCGGTACCGGCTTCTTCGACCCGCTCACTCGCAGTTTCGATCAGCGCGCGATGGCGCGGATCGATCCACGGCTGGCGGCGATGCTGCCGCCGCTGATTTCGGCGGGCTCACCGGCCGGACCGCTCTCGGCCGCGGGCGCCACGCTCCTGGGGGTGGCGGAAGGCATCCCGGTCGCGAGCGGTGGCGGCGACAACATGATGAGCGCGATCGGCAGCGGCGCCACCAGGCCGGGCGTGGTGGTTGTCAGCCTGGGCACTTCCGGGACGGCCTTTGCTTACAGTGCGACTCCGGTAGTCGACCCCGAGGGCCTGATCGCGCCGTTTTGCGACTCCACCGGGGCCTGGCTGCCTTTACTGTGTGTGATGAACATGACCGGTGTGAGCGAGGAGATCCGCGCCGCGTTCGGCGGGGACCTTGATTCGCTGACCCGGGCCGCAGCGGCGGTTCCTGCGGGTGCGCAGGGGTTGCTGCTGCTGCCTTACTTGCAGGGCGAGCGCGTGCCGAACCTACCCGCCGCCACCGGCGTGCTGCTGGGCATCCGCCCCGGGCTGCTCGGCCGCGGGCATCTCTTCCGCGCCGCCTTGGAAGGCACCAGCCTGTCCCTGGCGCTAGGGATCGAGCGCATGCAGTCGCTCGGCATCCACAGCGACGTAGTTAGACTGGTCGGCGGCGGTTCGCACAATCCGCTGTGGCGCCAGATTGTGGCCGACGTACTCGAGCTTCCGGTCGTCTGCCTGGCCGAGTCCGAGTCGGCCGCGCTGGGGGCGGCGATCCAAGCGCTCTGGAGCGTGCGGCGGGCGGCCGGCCACGACGCGAGCGCCGACGAAGTGGCCACGCCTTTCGTCCACACATCCGGTGATGTCGTGTCGCCGCAAGCGCTGCCCGCGGCCACGTATCGCGCCGCCCGCGCCCGCATGCGCGAGCTGACCCAACGAATTTTCGGAGACCGGCCCAACCCCTGAAGGGCGCTTCGGTTCAATAGTTCTCGATGAAGTTCTGCACCACGATATTACGCACGCGCTCGGTCAGCCGGTCGCGTTCGTCGAGCGAGCGGCCGGCGGTTTCGATCGGTGGCGCCAGCACGATGCGCACTTTGCCGCCGGGGCGAATGATGGCGTGGTGCTTGGGCAGGAACTTGTGGGCCCCGCTGATTGACAACGGGATGATCGGCAAGCCGGTTTGCAGGGCCAGCGACACCCCGCCCTTCTTGAACGCGTGCACCTTGCCGTCGGGGCTGCGGGTGCCCTCGGCGTAAAACAAGATACAGAAGCCCTCGCCGATCTGTTCGCGAGCGCGCTGGTTGATGATCGCCACCGCTTCCTCGGGCTTGGCGCGGTCGATGATGATGTGGTCGCTGAGCGCGAGCGCCTGGCCGAAGACGGGAAAGCGCAGCAGTTCTCTCTTGGCCACGAAGCGAATCTTGGCCGGCACGGTGGCAAACGTGGCCCAGATATCAAAGTTGCTCAGGTGGTTGGAAATGATGACGTAGCGGCGCTGCGGATCGATGTGCTCGGCACCGATCAGCTCCACCTCGATGCCGCAGACCTGGAGAATCCACCGGCACCAGATGCGGCCGCAGGCGTCGGCGGGCCAGCCCTTGCGGATGACCAGGATCATCACGACGCTGAGCGTGCCCCAGAACAGCGTCATGAAGAAGATGGCGAGTGCGGCCCCGATTCCCCAAAGGCGGCGCAGCGGATGGCTGAAGGGAACAGCGCTAGCGGATTCGGCGGCCTTTATGCCGCGAGGGGCGGTCGCCACAGAGCCTCACTAGCCTACCGCCACCACCACGCGCAACCCACGTGATGTGCCTTTCAGCACACCAAGACGACATCGTGCCCGTCGGCCTCGCGGAATGCTACGGGCATAGCGGCGGTGTTGTGTGCGAAGCCAATCCGCCCTTGGGCGTCGGTGACGATCACGCCGGCCGCCGCACCGGTACGTTCCGCCAGCACGGCGATACCGGCTCGCGCCGCCGCCATCGGCTCAGTGCCGGCGCCCAGCATGTCCGCCACCGTCTTCGCCAGCGTTACACGCATGATTGCTTCGCCCCGCCCGGTGGCGGAAGCCGCCCCCAGCCGATCGTCGGCATAGGTGCCGGCGCCGAGGACCGCGCTATCCCCGATCCGGCCCGGGCGTTTGTAGAACAGGCCGCCGGTTGACGTTGCCGCGGCAACGTGGCCGGCGCTATCCACCGCCACCGCACCGACCGTACCTGCCGGCGACGCTTGCTTTTGCTCAGACTGCCAGCGCAGGCGCTGGCGCGGGGTGATCAGCACCTCGGGGGCGCACATGGCCACGGCGTGCTCCGCCGCGAAGGCCTCGGCTCCCGGCCCGACCAACATCACCGTGACGGGATCCGCCATCAGCGCGCGCGCCAGGGTAATCGGATTACGAACGCGGCTGACCGCACCGCACGCACCGGCGGCGAGGGTGGCGCCGTCCATGATCGAGGCATCCATTTCGATCGTGCCCATGGCCGTGAGCACCGATCCCACCCCGGCGTTGAACATCGAATCGTCTTCCAGCTCGATGACGGCGGCAGCTACTGCGGCAACGGCGCTGCCGCCATTAGTGAGCACACGCCAGCCCGCTCGCACCGCCGCGGCGCAGCCGGCCTCGGCGGCTGCGCGCACCTCTGGCGCCAGGGTGCCCGCGCCGCCATGGACGATCAGTGCCGGTCGCGGCATCGGGCTCCACTCACAAACTCAACTGCTCGGCGCGGCTTACTGCCGTTGGCATTGCTCGTTCCCGGCCAACCGTTCTGGCTGAGGCTGAGGAGGCCGCCAGCGGCCGGGTCGAAGCCGGGTTCATAGGTGGGCGGCACAGAGCGGGACGCTCCCAAAAGGTCCCAATGTTGTCAAGCTCGTTGGTGACGACGTTTGCGATATGACCGGTAGAGATGCTAGCCGGTAGGTGCTGGTTTGTATTGCTGGCGCAGGATGCAGCGTTCATGACCGCACCGACGATCGAACAAGTATACGCCGAAGAAACCGTGCGCCTGGCGGCCTCGCGCCTGCCGGCGCTGGCGGTGGTATTCGCAGCGTTGATGGCGGCCGCTTGGCTGCCGGAATCGCTCGTGCATCCCGAGCGCGTCACCCTCTACGCCGGGCTCTTCGGTGTGCAGCTGCTCGGCTGTGTGGGCGCGGTGATGTTGACGCGCAGCAACTGGGGGCGCGGCTACAGTCCGGCGATCGTTGCCTGTACGAGCATATGGCTGTGTAGCGTGATGGGGGTCTACCATGCGGCTCTGCACGGTGAGGCCGAGCTGTTGGCCTTGGCGCTGGCCGGCATGGTGACTGGCGTCGGCGTGCTGGTGCCGTTGGGCGTTCGCGGGCAGTTGCCGGTCGCCCTCGGCGCGATCGGCACATACGGTATCGCGGCGGTGGCGGGAGCTAGGAGCTCGACCTCGATCGCTTTGACCGCGTTGGGGGTAGCGGCCATCGGCGGGCTGTCGGTGGCCGGAGCCGCCGTGCTCGACCGCTACCGCTACGCCTCTTTTCGCCGAACTGAGCAGTTGCGCCGGGCCAACGCGGCGCTGGCGCAGGCCAACGAGGCGAAGAACTTGTTTCTGGCCAACGTCTCCCACGAGTTGCGCTCGCCGCTCAACGTTATCCTCGGCTACGCGCAGCTCATGCTCGACGACAGCTTCGGACCACTGCCGCCGGACTTGCGCCAGCCGCTCGAGCGCGTCGTTGCCAGCACCCAGAGCCTGGTCTACCTCATCAGCGACCTGCTGGATCTCTCGCGCATTGAAGCGGGACGGCTGGCGGTGAGTTTGAAGCCGGTTGAACTGGCGCCGCTGTTCGCCGAGCTGGAGAGCTTCATCCTGCCGGCGCTGGTGGCCAAGCCCGTCCGCTTCGTAGCCGAGGAGGCGGGCACGTTAGCGGTGACGGCCGACCCCGATCGCCTGCGCCAGGTATTGGTCAATCTGCTCACCAACGCGGCGAAGTTCACTCCGAGTGGCGAGATCCGCTTGCGCGCGGTTGCCGATGGCGATGGCGTCGGTATCGAAGTGACGGACACCGGTATCGGTATTGCCGCCGAGGACTTGCCGCACATCTTCGAGCCCTTCTATCGCGGGGCCGGCACCAAGCAGTACGGCGGCGTCGGTATCGGCCTGTCGATTTCAGCTCGCTTGGCCCGCGCCATGGGCGGCGAGCTGATCGCCCACAGCCGACTGAACGAGGGCTCGCGCTTCACCGTGCGGCTGCCGGCCGCGGCGGTGAACTGCTGACGGCGTCTTTCAGCCCTTCACCCGGCGCAGGCTCGGAGTCGGGCGCGGCGGGCGGAGGCGCAGGCGGCCGACCTGGGTTTCGAGCAGGGCGTCGGCGCGGGCCAGCAAGCTCTGGCTGGTCGTGTACTTCTCGATCATGTAGCCGAGGTCACCCAAGTCGTGAATGAGGAGTTGCAACGCGCGCGTGCGCGCGGCGGCGCCTTTGAGCGAATGCAGCAGATCCAGCACCACATCTTCGATCTCCGAAGCCTCGATGTCCAGGCACATCTCGAAGGCGCGTTCGAGCGAGACCCCTTCGGCGGCCTCGCGGCGGCAGCTATCCAGCAGGGCGCGGAGATGCTCGATGCGCGCCGGGGTGAGGGCGGCCTCGGGCGGCAACGCGCGCCGGGGGGCAGCGTCGAGCAAGGCCGCCAGCAAGGCCAGCGCTCCGAAGTGCTGCGCCTCGTGCTGCGCCATCTCGAACCAGAACCGGCGCAGCTCCTCTGGGCGGCGAAAACGGTTCTCGAACTGGCAATACAGCTCCATCGTCCGGCGTTCGAGATCCATCGCTGCCGCGATCAAGCTCTGCACGGTGGCAACCAAGCTCCGGTGCGACATCGCTTGCTCACACCGCTGCGCCGCAGCGTGCTCGCAGGTTACGCGCCGGCCAAGACCCGTAGTGACTCACGGCGCTTACCTAGCCAACGGTTGCAACTGGAGCAATAGCCCGCCGGCTGGCGCGAGCGGCGCGCGCGCGCTCATTCACCCTGCCCGCCGGGATTGGTTAGCCGCCCGTTGAAATACGCCGATGCCCTCGGAGACGCTGCCTCGCAGCTCCCCAGGGCGAGCCGAAAAAGTGTTGTGGCAGAAGGAAGAACCGCTCATGCTGAGGAGCGCCGTCAGGCGCGTCTCGAAGCATGGGCGGCTGTTCAAACGGGTTATTAGCTGCGCCGCCGTTGCCATGCTGCCTGCTTACCCAAGAGACGAGCTGCTACCGTCCGCTCTCCCCAAAGCCACGACCCGCCTCGCTGGCTGAGAGGCGGGAATCTACTGCCGGCCAGCGTACTAGTTCAGTCGTTTCTTGCCCTAGCCGCCACTCGCGACGGGCGGCCCGGAGTGGGATCGAGGGTCCGCCGGGGCATGGTGCGAGAGGCGAGCTTATACGGTTTTCCTAGCAAAGAACCGCACGGGTCCTTGAAGCACCACAATTGCCCGGCGTCGGTGTATAGAACCAGGCAACCCCAGAGCATAAGTCCTTGACAGGGCGCGCCAGAGTGTGGCATCGCCAGCCGGTATTCAGTTCAATTGACAAGGGTACTTTGTGGGGGGGTATCAACAGGGCGATAGTGAACAGAGTCGGCGGATAGCGCTGGTGGGCCCCGCGCTGTTGCTGCCGCTCCTGTGGCTTTCGGGCTGGGCCGCCCCCGCCGGGGCAAACGGAACTCCTTCGCCGAGCCCGTTGGACACACCCACGGCGACACAGACGGAGACGCCGACCGCGACCGCCAGCCGCACGCCGACCTTGA
Source organism: Deltaproteobacteria bacterium (assembly GCA_016210005.1). Classification (NCBI taxonomy): domain Bacteria; kingdom Pseudomonadati; phylum Myxococcota; class Myxococcia; species Deltaproteobacteria bacterium. The sequence continues at coordinate 9,368 of JACQVA010000010.1, forward strand.
CAGCGACCAGTACCGCAACCGCCTCTCCAACCGTGCCGCAATCGTTGCCGGCGGGCTTGGTCGCTTGCTGGCCCTTGAACGAGACTGCGGGACGGCGAGCGGACGCCGTCGACGCTCCCGCCAACAATCTGGTCGATAACAACGCCGTGCCGGGAACCGCCGGTGTCAGCATCCACACCGGCGGCGTGGCGGCAGGCTTCAGCGCTGCTGACGGGCAGTTTCTCAGCCATGCGGACAGCCCGGCACTCAGTGTTGACAATCAGGACTTCACTCTTGCCGGCTGGGTCCGTATTGATGCTGACCATCCCGCCGGGCTCGTTGCCAAAGGGCTGAACAACGGCACCCAAGAGTACGCGCTGGATTACCAAGCGGGCGGAACGCTACGCTTCCTCATCGGCACCGCCAGCGGCTCAGCAACCGACTCGGTGAGCGTGGGCGGTGTCAGCCTCGGCGACTTCCATTTCGTCGTCGCCTCGTTCGCGGCTGCCAGCCGCACCCTCGCCCTGCGGGTGGACGATGCGCCGGGCGGGGAGCAAGTGACCACGCTGGCGGTATACAACGGCAGCCAGCCGTTCGCGATCGGAGCCTATATCGGTAGCGACTTCCTCGATGGGCGAGTCGACGAGGTGGCACTGTGGAAACGGCTGCTCAGCGCGAGTGAGCAGACCGCGTTGTTCAACGCCGGCAAAGGCTTGAGCTGCCCATTGGTTTTTCCCACCCCCACGGCGACGTTCACGCGCACGCCGACTATGACCGCGGTGGCTACGCCCACCGCCACGCCCACCGCCACGCCCAGCACGACGCCGGAGCCAACACCGACTGTGACTGCTGCCGACACCCCGATCTTCACCCCCACGTCCACGCCATCGGCGGCCAGCTACACTGCCACGGCCACCCCCACGCACACAGCGACAGCAACACCGACCTTGGCGGTTGCCGCCACGGTGCCGCCTTCGGTGATGGACGGCCTGGAGGCGTGCTGGCCCTTGAATGAAATCTCCGGCACGCGGACGGATTCAGTCGCCTCGCCGGCGAACGACTTGACCGACAACAACGCCGTCGCACAGGCCGCCGGCGCCAGCGGCAACACCGGGCCAGCCGCCGCCTTTGCTGCCGACGCCGGCCAATTCCTCAACCACGCCGACAGCCCTACGCTGAGCGTGGCGAACCACGATTTCACGATCGCCGGCTGGATTAGGATCGACGCCGATCAGGCGGCCGGCCTGATCACTAAAGGGACCAACTCGGACTTCCAGGAGTACGGCCTGCAGTATCAGGCCGGGGGAAGCCTGCGCTTTGTCATCGGCAGCGCCGACGGCTCGGCCGCCGATTTCGCCGCCGTGGCCAACGTCAACTTGGGGCAATTCCATTTCGTCGTCGCCTCGTTTGACGCCGCCAACAAACTCATTACCTTGCGCCTTGACGACCTCTTTACACAAGTCAAACCCACCACCGTAACGGCATACAACGGCACCCAACTGTTCACCCTCGGGGCCTACGTCGGCAGCGACTTTCTCGACGGCCGCCTTGACGAGGTGGCGCTGTGGCAACGCCTGTTAACCGCGGACGAGCAAACCGCCCTCTACAACGGCGGGTTGGGTCTGCGCTGCCCGCTCTTTGTGCCGACCGTGACACCGACACCGACCATCACCGACACGCCGCCGCCGAGCGCAACTAGAACACCTACGATTACACGGACACCGACGCGCACTTTCAGGTCGCGTGCGACTCAGACCAAGACACTCACCAACACACCCACCATCACGCCCACGCCCACGATTACACCCACCGAAACGCCGACGCCGACGGCGCCGACGCCGACCAATACCGCTACCGCCACGCCCACGCCCACACCCACCACGACACCGACAGTGACGGCCACTATCCCCGCTTTCATCGAGTACGGGCTGGTATCCTGCTGGGGTCTCAACGAGGCCAGCGGCACACGGGTGGATTCGGTCGCCCCGTTCACCAATGATCTCAGCGACAACAACAACGTCGCCCAGGCGCCCGGGCTGAGCATGTGGACCGGGTTGGCGGCGGACTTCAGCGCGGCGAGTGGGCAGTTCTTGAGCCTCGCAGACAATCCCCCTCTCAGTATGGACAATCAGGACTTCACCCTCGCCGGTTGGGTGCGTATCGGCAGCGACCACGCCGCCGGGCTCATCACCAAGGGGGCCAACTCGAACTACCAGGAATACGCCCTGCATTATCAAGCCGGCGGCGTGCTGCATTTTACCATCGGAACCCCCGACGGCTCGGCCGCCGACTCGGTGGCGATCGGCGGCGTCAGCCTCGCCAGCTATCACTTCGTCGTCGCTGCGTTCGACGCCACCAACCACCTGCTCAAACTGCGCGTCGATGACTCGCGCTCGGCCATCAAGCCGACGGCGCTGATAAGCTTCGACGGCAGCGCGCCGCTGACGCTGGGCTCGTACCTGGGCAGCGACTTCTTCGATGGCCGAATCGACGAAGTGGCGGTATGGAAGCGCCTACTGACCGCGGCCGAGCAGACCGCCCTGTACAACGGCGGCCTGGGCTTGCCCTGCCCGTTGGAATTTCCGCCGCCGCCGCCGACCGCGCCGGGCACCCCCGCGGCGACCCCAACGCCAACGCCGACCCTGGCGGTGATCGCGACCGTGCCGCCCTCGGTGATGAACGGCGTCGAGGCCTGCTGGCCCCTGGATGAGATCACCGGCAGCCGACTGGATTCGGTCGCCTCGCCGGCGAACGACTTGACCGACAACAACGGCGTAACCCAAGCCGCCGGCGCGAGCGGCAATACCGGGCCGGCCGCAGCTTTCGTCACCGCCGGCGGGCAATTCCTCAATCATCCCGACAGCGTTACATTCAGTGCCGGCAATCACGATTTCACCATTGCCGGCTGGCTGCGGATCGATGCCGACCGGACGGCTGGTATCATCACCAAGGGCACCAACTCCAACTACCAGGAATACGGTTTGCAGTATCAGGCGGGCGGGACCTTGCGCTTTGTTCTCGGCACCGCCGATGGCTCGGCGGCCGACTTCGCCACGGTTGGCGGCGTGAGCGTGGGGCAGTTCCACTTCGTTGTTGCATCATTCGACGCCGCTAACCGGCTCATTGCTCTGAGCCTGGACAACCTGCCCGCGCAAGTTAAGCCCACCGCCTTGACGGTGTACGACGGCACACAGTTGTTCACGCTCGGGGCCTACGTCGGCAGTGATTTCTTCGAGGGCCGCCTCGATGAGGTGGCGCTGTGGAAGCGCTTGCTGAGCGCGGAAGAACAGACCGGCATCTATAATGGCGGACTCGGCTTGCGCTGCCCGCTCTCGGTGCCCACCGCGACACCCACTCCCACCGCCACCGACACGGCGCCGCCAACGCCGACCAGTACGCCGACACGCACTCCGACGCGGACGAAGACCGTAAGAGTGGTTGGGACACTGACCAAGACCCCCACGCGCACGCCCACCGTCACGCGCACCCACACGGTTACCCCAACCATAACCGCCACGCCGACCGCCCCCACGCCTACCAACACCATAACCCCGACGGCCACACCTACGGTCACCAACACGCCGACGATCACCCCGACGGTGCCGGCACTCATCGCTCAAGGGCTGGTCGCTTGCTGGGGGCTGGAGGAAGCCGAAGGTGCGCGGGCGGATTCGATCGCACCCTTTGTCAATGATCTCACCGACAACAACGGCGTCACACAAGCCACGGGGCTCAGCAGCTGGACCGGATTCGGGGCCGAGTTCAGTTCCGTCGACAGCCAGTTCCTCAGCCTGGCTGACAGCCCGCTCCTGAGCATGACGGATCAGGACTTTACCCTCGCCGGTTGGGTGCGTATCGCCGGCGACCATGCCGCCGGGCTCATCACCAAGGGATCCAACTCGAACTTCCACGAGTATGCCCTGTACTACCAGCCGGGGCGGACGCTGCGCTTCTCGATCGGGAGTTCCGATGGGTCGATCGCCGACTCGGTGGCGGTAAGCGGCGTGAGCCTTGGCGTTTATCATTTCGTTGTCGCCGCCTTCGATGCCACCAACCGTCTGCTCGAACTGCGGGTCGACGACATCCGCTCGGCGATCAAGCCGACGGCGCTGACGACGTTCGACGGCAGCGCACCGCTGACAATGGGCTCTTACCTGAGCAGCGACTTCTTCGATGGCCAGATCGACGAAGTGGGGGTGTGGAAACGCCTGCTGAGCGCCGCCGAGCAGACCGCCCTCTACAATGGCGGCGTGGGCTTGGCCTGCCCACTGGACTTTCCCGCGCAAACGCCGACCGAGACGGGCACCCCGACGCTCACCCCCTCAAATACCCCGCCGCCGACGGCCACCGCCACACCTACCGCCACACCGACCGTGACACCGACACCGACCGATACCGCCACGGCCACGGAAACACCCACGGTTACGTCGACACCGACCGTAACGGAGACCGCCACCCCGACCAGCACTCCGACCGCTATGCCATCCGACACCCCGACCAATACCCCGACAGCGACCCCCACCCGCACGCCGACCCCGACCCCGACGCTGCACCCGGCCTTGTCACACGAGCTGGTCGCGTGTTGGGCGCTCAACGAAGCGAGCGGGACACGAGCCGACTCGGTCGCCCCGCCGGAAAACGATTTGACCGCAGAGAATGCCGTGGGTCAGGCCCCGGGCGTGAGCGCACAGACCGGACCGGCCGCGGAATTCATCGGCGCCAGCGCGCAATTCCTCAGTCACCCGGATAGTGAGACATTGAGCATGGCGGAGCAGGACTTCACCGTCGCCGCCTGGGTGCGCATCGATGCGGATCAGTCGGCGGGCCTGGTCACCAAGGGCGCCGATGCCAACATGCGCGAGTTCGCCCTCGACTATCTTGCCGGCGGAACACTGCGTTTCACCATCGGCACGGCCGACGACAGCGCGCTCGCCGCCGCCGCGGTTGACGGCGTCAGCCTCGGTACTTTCCACTTGGTGATCGCCTCATTCGACGCCACCAACCGTATGCTGTCACTGCGAGTGGATGACGTGTGGTCGAATCTCAAGCTCACGACGCTGGCGGCCTATGATGGTCCCGCGCCGTTTATCGTCGGCGCCTATGACGGAAGCGGTTTTCTCACCGGCAGGATCGACGAGATCGGTCTTTGGAAGCGCTTGCTGACAGCCAGTGAACAGACGGCGTTGTTCCGCTCGGGTAGCGGTATCCCGTGTCCCTTCACCACCCCAACCCCGACCGTTACCCCGACCGACACCCCGACGCTGACGCCGACTGACACGCCGACCGCGACGCCGACCGAGACCCCGACCGCGACCCCGACCGCGACGCCGACGCTGACGCCAACGGTGACGGATACACCGACGGAAACCCCAACCGAGACCCCAACGATGACACCAACGGTGACAGATACGCCGACGGAGACCCCCACCGAGACGCCGACCGACACCCCGACCAGTACCCCGACGGAGACTGCCACCGAAACTCCGACCGCAACCCCCAGCGATACGGCCACCGAAACCCCGACGGCGACGCCGACCGACACCCCGACTAACACTCCCACCGACACCGTCACCGCCACGCCTACCGCCACGCCCACCGACACCGCCACCGCAACCCCCAGCGCCACCGCCACCGAAACTCCAACCGCCACGCCGAGCCCTACCGCTACGGCAACCAGCACCATCACACCGACCATTACCGTGACCGAGACGCCGACCGTGACACCGACCGCGACCGATACCGCCACGCCGACGGAAACACCCACCGCTACGCCGACACCAACCGAGACAGAGACGGCCACGGCGACCAGCACCAGCACTCCAACCTCGAGCCCGACAATGACGGCGACGCCAACACCGTCGCCAACGCCTAGCGCCACCCCAACCGTGACCCCGACCGATACACCGCCTGAGAACACACCGGCTGGAACCTCGGTGCCGACCGGGTCGCCCCAGCCATCCGCGTCCCCAACGCCGACTCCAACACCCACGTTGCCAGCGCCGGTGTGCACGGGTGACTGCGACGGCGACGGGACGGTGACCGTTGACGAGCTTGTGCTGGGTGTGAATCAGGCGCTGGGCATCGCCCCGATCGATGCTTGTCCCGAATTCGACCTCAACCTTGACGGTTCGGTCAGCGTGGACGAGCTGGTCGTGGCCGTAAACGCCGCGCTCCAGGGCTGCCCTGCCGATCACGCCGCCCGCGCCGCAAAGCACGCCCCGGGCCTGGCCTCCGGCAGCTCTCGCGGCTCGCGCCAGCCCGCGTGAGCGCTCCGCCCGGTCGCTGGGGCCTCGCTTGCTTGCGAGCGGCTGCCGTCGCAGGTAGTCTGCCGGCCATGGCAGGGCGCGCACTCTACACGCTGTGGTTGCTAGCCTTAGTTGCGGCCGCGCTTCCAACTCACGTTGCCGCGGGCACGGTCCACTACGTGCTTGGGGCGGGCAGCACGATTACGCCGACGTGCAGCTCCTGCGCGCAGTCCCCCGGCCCGGTCGAGCCGCTTACCGGCTCATTTGACCTCGCCAATCTGCCGGTTGTGAACGGGGCGGAAGTCACGGCGATGACCGACCTGGACGCCCACAGCGAGTCGTTCGGGGTCACCGGTGGGGGCTTTGTCCAGCGCAGCGCTGGTGGTGTTCGCGCCGTGATTGACGCTCAGATCAATGGGCGCGCGCTGCTGTTGGCCAGCGGCCGCCAGCCTGACATCGGCCCCGCGGCTTTCACGATCATATTGGCTTCGCCGCGCAATCTAGACAGCGGCTACTTGCTGGTGCTGGTGGCCCAGCCCGCGGGTCCCGACCAACCGGACGCGGACCAAGATTTCATCCCCGACAGCCTCGACAACTGCCGCTCCGCCCCCAATTTTGACCAGCGTGACGGCGATGGCGACGGTGTCGGTGATGCCTGCGACCGCTGCGCGGATACGCCTGCCGGCGACGCGGTATTGGACGGTGGCTGCAGCCTCGATCAGGCATGTCCATGCCAGGGGCCGGATTTGGAAACCGAGTGGAAGGACCAGCGCGCTTACATGAAATGCGTGGCGCGCGTTCTTCGCAGCGCGCGCCGCGCCGGCCGAATCTCCCGGCGCGAGGTGGCAGCGTTGGTGCAGCGGGCTGTTCAGTCGGGCTGCGGCCACACCGCGCTGGCGTTGCGCTAGCTCGCCGACTACCGTTTGGTCTTGTGCGTGCCGCCGTAACCGTGAGTCGACTCGACCGCCGACTCGGTGGCGCTGTTGAGGTAAGCCATGACCCCGGGCAGGTCGAAGTAACGGTAGCCGTAAAGGCAGGCTGCGCCCAAGATCAGTCCGTAAATGAATTCCCTCATGCCGGCTACCTCTTCTGGCAGGCATCCTAGCAGGCCAGAGGTGGCTGGCAACCAGATTTCTCTTAGTGCGGAGAAGCGGTTCGTGGCCGGGCTACGGCAACTCAACCGTCGCCGAACGGCCGCCTTCGAGGTAGGGCTCGTTCGACGAGACCGCCGCCGCGCCGTAACCGGTGAAGCGGTCGATCACCAGGCCGATGACCGGCACGCTCACGCCGCGCACGATCAAGTGCGCGGTGGTGGTGCCGAGGGTGGTGCCGCGTAGCGGGCTGATGGTGCTGAAGCGCCGGCGCAACGTGCAGGTCAACGAGACCGAAGCCGAGAGCACGTCCTCGAACTCGTTGATGATGCTCAGGGTAATCGGGGTACTGGTTCCACCGTAGATGACGTTTTCAGTGCACGGCACCAGGAGCAGTTCGCTGTCCGAGCCGGTTTGATTGGCCAGTACGCTGAAGTGGAGCCGATCCGGGCATTGCTCGTACTCGTCGCCGTCGAGGTTGAAGACGCCGCCGTAGTAACCGGGGGTCAGCCGGCGAAAACCGATGGCGGTGTAGCCGACGGTCTCCGCTGGGGATGACTTCGACACCAAGGCGCGGCCCTGCAAGGCATTGTGCGATGACAGCTCTGCGGTCCGGGCCTCAACTGCGCACTTGAGCTCGCCGCTGCCGGTGAACGGCGGCACCGCGGTGTAGCTGCTGAGGGAGCGATACCCCGAGCTGGCCATCCACGACAGCGGCTGGCTTGCCGTCAGCGTGACGGTGAAATCCGTGGAGTTACAGCTCACGCTGTCGATGTAGGCGCAATGCACCGAAACGCTCATGCCGGTTAGGTTGACGATCTCAACCCGAGTATCGCGCGGGCTGCCGCCGGCATCGGCTTCAATCAGCGGGTAAACCAGCAGCGCCGACGGCAGCTTCTGCGCCGGTCCGACACCGGTGGCAGCCGCCAGGCCGGTCGGGTTTCCCGGATCACGCGTCGGCGTCGCGAGCAGCGCCGGATCGAGCGTTGCCGTCGGGGTCGCCGTCGGGCGCGGTGTCCGCGTCAACGTCGGCGTGCGGGTGTCGGTGCGCGTGGCGGTAACCGTGGGCGTTCGGCTCGGGGTGCGGGTGCGACTAGGGGTGCGCGTGAGCGTGAACGTCGGAGTGGACGTACGGGTGCGCGTGATCGTCGGCGTTGACGTCCAGCGGCGGGTGTTGGTTACAGTCGGGGTGACTGATGGCCGCCGCGTGGAGGTAGCAGTCGGCGTTGGACGCGGCGTGCGAGTGCGGGTCACCGTCGGCGTCGCTGTCGGCGTGGAGGTCGGGCGGCGCGTCGCCGTCCAGGTGGGCGTAGAGGTAGGCCGCCGGGTATACGTCGGGGTGGCGAGGGTGGCTTCGGCGCCGCTCTGGGAACCAAACAAAGTCCCGACCTGCTGAAGGATCAGGAGCAACGCCGCCGCGAAGGCTTGGCCGAAGGAGTCCATACCCTCTAAGGGAAGATCACTGTCGCCGTGCGTCCGCCCTGGAACGACGGGTCATTGGCTGAGGTCATGGGCGTGGCCGGGTTACCGAAAGTGAAACGATCGATCGCCAGCCCGATCAGCGGGAACGAGGTGCCGCGCACCGTCACGTGCGCCGTGTCCGTGCCGAGCGTGGCGCGACCGAGGGTATTACTGATTTGCAGCAGCGTGCGCCGATCGAAGCACTTGAACGTGATGGCGGCAGAGAAGGACTGCTCGAACTCGTTTGTAATGGTGTACTGAACATTGGGCTGGGTCGGGATCTGATTGAGCAAGTCCTGCGTACACGGCACCAGAACCATCTCGCTCTCGGACACGCCGGCCGTCGCGCCCAGCAGCGTGAAATGGAGCTTGTCGGGGCACTGCTCGTAGTCGGCGCCGTCGAGGCTGAAGACGCTAGTGAAATCGCCGTCGCTCAGTCGGCGAAAGGCCGTGGCGCTGTAGCCAACCGTCTGGCCGTCGCTGCCAAAAATGATCGCGCGTGCTTGCAGCACGTTGTGAAATTCCACCTCCGGCCGCTGCGGCAGTACCGCACATTTCATTTCGCCTTCGCCGAAGAATGGCGGCACTCGGCTATACGTCGCGGTATCGCTGAAGCCCGTGCTCGCCAGCCACGAGGAGGGCTGGTACGGCGAAAGGCTGATGAAGAAGCCGATCTCGTTGCAGATGTCGCCCCCGGACACGTAGAAGCACTGCAAGTCGACGTACTGATTGGCCAGGTTCAAGACCTCGATGCGGGTATCGCGGCTGTTGGGTATGCTTTCAATCAAGGGGAGGACCACTAGGGCCGAGGGTAGCTTCTGCGCGGGCGGGCCGGCAAGGGCTGGCTGAGCCCACGGGCTCAACAAGGCCACGGCCAGACCAAGCGTAAAGCAACCAAACCGCCTCATACCTACCTGCCCCTCGTCCGGACCGAGAGATATCGCATCGTAAACGGCCCCGGGGCGCAAATCAACCGAAAAGCCAAAAAATTCCTCCCGAGCCGCCGGGCCAGCATGGGCGCATGGACGACGGGCGGCATTCTCTTGCTTGGCCGCCACCGCGGAGTTTGCGGGCGTGCCCGCTTGGCTCAGCTGTTTCTGTTGTCGCGGCCGATGTCGCGCCGGTGTCGAGCGGTCCGGGGAATGACAGCCACCGGGATGCTCGCCGCCGCGCTGACCGCGGCAGCACCGAAGTCCCGGCGCCCCTCGCTTACTTGAGAAAGTAGACGGCAGCGGCCGCAACCACACCGGCAGCCGCCGCCAGACCGGCGAGTAGGTACATCTGCCGCAACAAGTCGCGGGTGGACTCGATCAACGGCGTCACCACCCGCCGAGTGATGTCACCGGCGGCTTGGGTGGCGGTTTGAGTCGCCTGCCGGGCGACGGACTGGGCGGCGTGGGTGGCCGCCTCGCTGGCGGTCTTGGCCGCGGCGGCCTGCACCAGCTGCTCGAGTTCTTCTCGGTCAATCGCGTTCGACTGACCGGACGCCGCCGCCGACGCCTGGAGTTCGGCGAGTTGCTCCTGCAACTGGCTCACGCGCGTGCTCAGGTCGTCGATTTGCGCCGTGTACAACTGCTCCGCCGCCTGCTGCGCCGCCGGTACCGCGGCTTCGCTGGCAGCGGCTCGCACGGCTTGTTGGGCCGCGCTCTGGGCCGCTTCGGTGGCCGTGCTGGTGGCAACCTGGCGCGCGCGCTGCTCCAGTTCTTCGATCACCAACGGGTCGAGCGTCGCCGGCGCTTCGACCCGCGCGCGCAACTCCGCCAGCTGTTCGAAGACGTCTGTGAGCGAGTCCTGGACCTGTTTGCGAATCTGGGCGCTGAACTCGCCGAAGCGGGCGGCGTACAGCTCGCTGGCGACATCGCGCGCCGTCACCTGCCCGCGCGTGAGCAGGTCCTGCTTGAGCTGCGGTAGCTGCTCGTCGAGCAACCGGCTCACCAATGAACGCGCCACGTAGGTGGCCACCGATTCGGCGGCAGTGCGAGCCAAGCTTTCGATCGCCGCGCTCGGGATCGTATGGGCAGCATCCGGCGGCGGGGCCGCCGGCTTGATGGCAGCCACCGCACCGTCAGGAATCAGCTTCAAGCTCTGCAGCACACGGGTCAAGGAGTCGGGCTTGGCCGGCTTGGCCAGGATGCAGGCCGCTCCGTAGGACTGCGCCTGCTTGACGAACTGCTCGCCGTCCTTCGAGCTGTGGATGATCACCGGGATCGAGGCGGTGGCCGGATTGTCGGCAATGGCCTTGGTGGCATCCAGGCCATTCATGCCGGGCAGGATGTGATCCATCAGGATCAAGTCCGGCTTCTTGTTCTGCAGGTATCGCAACGCCTCTTCGGCTGATTCCGCCGTGTCCACGGCCAAGCGGTTTTGCTCCAACATCCGTCGCAGCATGATCAGCACGGACTTCGAGTCATCCACTACCAGCGCACGCTTGCTTGACATCCTAACCTCTCAGCGGCTCACAGCCGATTCTTCACCATCTTCCAGTCGCAAGGGAAGCGCCCGGGTACCGGCACCGCGCGCAGCCTCCGTTCGATCGGCAGCAGTCGAGCACGTTCTATGCCGCCATTCGAATTCGCTCCATTTGGCTCATTGGCCTCAAGAAAGCCAACCTGTGTGGCTCTTGGTGTGCCGCAGCGTCAATAAGGTGCTACGGCGGATTCCATTAAGCGGCTGGTCCTGTTCCCCGAGCGGCGATGCAGTCCGGGCACTGCGAGTCGCAGGTGCCGGGCGCAGCACCGGGCATGCGTACTGCCAGCGCCGGGTGCCGCCGGAAGCACCGCCGTTAAGGTGCGATTGTAGGTTTCTCAACTACTTAGTGGCCTCTCCCGCGCCGCGGCGGTTTCGAGTACAATCTGGCATCGTGTTTGCCCTTGCGCTCTAGCAACGGAGAGCAAAGGAGGCACGATGGGACTGGACAACGTGATAGCATTGGGCGCAGCGATACCGGCCGGGCTGTACGATGCCCCGGTGGGCTGGCTGCCACTGCTGGTGGTGGCGGCGTTCACCGTTGGCCTGGCGGCGGTCGTAATGGGCGAGCGAGCCGTTGCGATGCTGGCGCGGCCGATGCGCCGTCCGACGGCGTTGCAACGCCCGATGCTGAACGCGGTGCGCTAGCGCAGGAGCCAGCTCTATGGCGTTTCTCGGCTTGATCATCGCCGTGCTGCTGTTCTTGCATTTCAAGCGCCGGCACCGGCGATTTCGCCTGCGCTATCGCCACGATGATCTGCATCGTGCCATAGCCGGCCACGATTGGCAGGCGGAGCGCGAGCAGTGGCGCGAGCGCGTGCGCGAAGAGCGGCGGCGCTGGCGCGCAGCCGCACGCCAGTGGAAACGCGGCAACTTCACCCCGCCCAAGCCTGATCCGGAACAGGAGGCGCTGCGCCGCGCCCGGCGGCGGGCCGCGGTCGAAGCCAGCTTCTACGTCCACCTGATGTGGTACTTGGCCGTGATGGCCTTCCTGGCCTTCATCAACCTCATGACCACGGCGTACCCGTGGTTCCTGTGGCCGGCACTGGGCTGGGGCATCGGCCTGTTCTCGCACTACATGGGGGTTTTCGGCTCACGCTTCGTCAGGGAGCGCTTCTTTGATCCGGCGGTCGAGCGCGAGGTGCGGCGCGAGAAACAAGCGATGACCACCGACAAGCAGGCATCGATCGAGGAGCTGTCGGCCACCATCGCCCACGAGATCCGCAACCCGATCGCGGCGGCCAAGAGCCTGGTACAACAAATGGGCGAGGACCCGCACTCGGTGGAAAACGTCGAGTACGCCAAGGTGGCGATTGAAGAGCTCGATCGCGTCGAGCGCCGGGTCTCGCACTTGCTCAAGTACGCCAAGGAAGAAGAGTACCGCTTCGCCCACACCAACCTCGCCGGCGTGGTCGACGCCGCCCTCACCCAGCTGCGCAGCAAGCTCGACAGCGCGCAAGTGCAGGTGGCGCGTAATTACATCGCCGGTCCGACGGTCTGGGCCGACGCCGAAAAGCTCCAGCAGGTCTTCGGCAATATCATCGACAACGCCATCGATGCGCTGGCGCCCGTGGCCGAAGGACGCCGCCTCGACCTCTTCATCGAGAACGGCACGCCCAAGACCGCCACCGTCCGCATCCGCGACAACGGTTGCGGTATCCCCGAGGCGAAACTGGCGAAGATCTTCAACCCGTTCTTCACCACCAAGGAGAAAGGCACCGGGCTGGGTATGGCCATCGCCAAGAAGATCGTCGATGCCCATCAGGGCCACATCGGCGCCGACAGCGTGGAAGGACGCGGCAGCGAGTTCAGAGTCACTCTGCCGACGCCTTAGCCGAGCCAGCGCAGCGATTACGGATCACCAACATGACAGGCCGAATCCTTATCGTCGATGATGAACGCGCCATGCAGCTGGCGCTGCGCGGCTTGCTCAGCAAGGAAGGCTACGCCGTCGAGACCGCCGGCAGCGGCGAAGAGGCGGTGCGCAAGATCGAGACCGGCGACTTCCATCTCGTCATCACCGATCTGAGCATGGATGGGATGGACGGCCTGCAAGTGCTTGAACGAGCGCGCGCCTTCGATCCGGATGTGGCGGTGGTGATGATCACCGCCTACGGCTCCGAGAAGATCGCGGTGCAGGCGATGAAGGCCGGCGCGGCGGACTACATCCCGAAACCGTTCGACAACGACGAGATCCGCGTGCTGGTGCGAAAGGTGATGGAGAACGCCTTGCTGCGGCGCGAGCACCGCCGGCTGCTGGCCCAGGTGCAAGAGCACTATGCCTTCGAGCAGATCATCGGCAAGAGCCCGGCCATGCTGCGGGTGTTCGAAACGATTCAGAAGGTGGCCGATACCGACATCACCGTGCTCATCCGCGGCGAGAGCGGCACCGGCAAGGAGCTGGTAGCCAACGCCCTCCATTTCCACAGCCCACGCCGCACCAAGGCGCTGGTCAAAGTCAACTGTGCCGCCTTCAGCCGCGAGCTGGTCGAGAGCGAGCTGTTCGGCCACGAGAAGGGGGCTTTCACCGGCGCGATCGCACGGCGCGAGGGCAAGTTCGAGGCCGCCGACGGCGGCACGCTGTTCCTCGACGAGGTCGGCGACATGCCGCTCGAAACCCAGGCCAAGCTGCTGCGCGCCATCCAGGAAAAGGAGTTCGAGCGCGTCGGCGGTAACACCGCCATCCGCGTCGACGTCCGTCTGATCGCTGCCACCAATCACGATCTCGAAGCGCTGGTGCGCGCCGGCCGCTTCCGCGAGGATCTGTACTACCGGCTCAAAGTGGTGGAGCTGGTGATCGCGCCGCTGGCCGAGCGCCGCGAGGACGTGCCCTTGCTCATCCAGCGCTTCATCACCGATGCGGCGGCACGCTTCAACCGGCCGGTGAAATCATTGAGCGCGGCCGCCCTGCGAGCGTGCCTGACCTACCCGTGGAAGGGCAACGTGCGCGAACTGAAGAGCGTGGTCGAGCAGGCGCTGCTGCTGGCCGCCGGCGACGAGATCACCGCCGCCGATCTGTTCGGCGGCACGCCCCCGAGTGCGGCCGCCGTCACTGTGGCCGCGCCCCTGCCGGCGAGCTTCCGCGACGCCAAACAACAGATAGTCCAGGACTTCGAGCGCGACTTTCTGACCCAGGCGCTGGCCCGCAACGGCGGCAACATCTCAAAGACGGCTGAGGAGATCGGCATGTACCGGCAGAACTTGCAGCAGAAGATCCGCGAACTCGGCCTCACCGTGGCCGACGACGGCGACACCCCGGCGTGACGATTGCGCGGCGGCCATCGGTGTTCTTACATAACAGGAGCGTACTATGAGATTCCTGACGCGGTTGACCAACCTGATCAGCGGGGTGCTGGGCGAATGGCTCGGTGGACGCGAGCGGCGCAATCCTGCCGCGGTCTACGAAGCCGCCATCGGCGAGCGCTCGGCGCAGTACGCCAAGCTGCGCGAGGCCGCCGCCAGCATCTTGTACCTGCGCAACAAGCTCGGCCGCCAGCTCGAAGAAGCCAGGCGCGAGCTCGCCCGCAGCGAGGGCCAGATCGAGCTGGCCCTCGATCGCGACGACGACGAGGCCGCGCTGTTTCTCATCGAGCGCAAGGAGCGCTTGACGGCTGACCTGCAGCGGATCACCAAAGAGTTGGCCGAGCTGACCACCGAAGCCGAGAGCGCCAAGCGCAATCTCGTGGCCTTCCATAGCGACATCCAGAGCCTGCGCGAAGAGAAGACCCGCATGCTGGCGCGACTCGCCAACGCCCAGGCCCGGCTGCGTTTGCAGCGCGCCCTCAACGGCGTGGCCGGCCTGACCCCCGACGCCGACATCCAGGCACTGGAAGCCGTGCGCGAGTACATCGAGCGCACCATCGGCGCGATCACCGGCGCTGACGCTAGCGGCGACGGCGGGCTCGATGCCCGCCTCGATCAGATCCGCAGCGAGCAAGCGCTGCACGCGGCGCGGGCGCAGCTCGAGGAGCGCAAACGCAGCCGCCGCCGGTTGCTGCCGCTGATCCTGCCCAAAGGCGCCAGCGTGGTCGCCGGTTGAGCTGGCAGGCAAACAGCAATAGGAGGAGCGTATGTTCATGTTTGGTTTCGTCTGTGGCGTCGCCGCGGCCACCTGGTTCATCCTCTACCGCAACGGCGACCTGCTGCTTCGTCTCGGCGGCCAAATCCGCGACGTCGCCCGCCGCTATCGCGAATGGGAGGAGTCGGGCCGGTTCTAGCAGCGCTTGACTGCGCCTCCCGCTTTCGACTACAGGGCACGTCGCGTTTGGCGGCACAATAACGCTGATCGGCGGCGCAACCGATCGGTGGAGGGGAGGCAAGCGCTGGGACGGTTACTGAGATACTACGGCTCGCTGCTGGCGGTGGTCGCCGTCCCGGCCGCTTCCGGCTGCGGCGGTAGTACGCCGCCCGCGAACACGCCGACCGTCACGCCTAGCCTGACCGCCAGCGCCACGCTCACCTATACGCCAACCGCCACCGCGACGGCGACCGCAACCGCTACCCCCACCGCTTCGCCGACAGCGACCGAAATCGCGCCGGTCGAGTGGGCGACTTATGGCCAGAACCAGCTGCGAACTTTCTTCAACGCCGCCGAGCGGCGCATCACCAAGGCCAACGTCGCCACCATGCGGCCGAAGTGGCAGTACTTGACCGGCGCCATCATCACCGCGTCGCCCACGGTCGCTTACGTCGACGTGCCGATCGAAGGTCGGATCAAGGTCAGCTTCGTCGCCTCGTGGGACGGTAACTTCTACGCCCTGCGGGCCGACAACGGCTCAAAGCTGTGGCATTACACGATGAAGCCGCACCCCGGCGGCTCTTTTCCCTACGCCTCCTCCGCCGAGGTCACGACCGTGGCAGGCGAGCAGCGGGTCTACGTCGGGGGCGGCATGACCGTTTACTGCTTCGCCGCCGCTACCGGCGAGCTGCGCTGGAGCTTTGACGCCGGCACTGGCTGCACCACCTGTGATCTTCACACCGAACGCAACGAAATCGAAACTTCACCGACGGTGGTGGGCGGACTCGTCTACTTCGCGATGGACGTGAATGACGCCGCCCCCGGCAAAGGCGGCATGTACGCGGTTGACGCCAACGATGGCCATCTCGTTTGGTACTTCGATGTCACTACCGGCGCCACCTGCCGCCCCTGGCCGACCGACGTGGTGTACCGCTTCGATGGCTACCACACGCAAGCGGAGCTCGGGCTGCCGGAGGACTTCTTCGCCACGCGCCCGGGCTGCGACTTCGACCGCACCGGCATCGCCTGCGGCAACACCTGGTCGTCATTCGCGGTCGATGCCGCACGCCGCCTGATCTTCACTGCCACCAGCAACTGCGATACCGACAACGACCCCGGCACGCCCGAGCCGCCGCCGCCGATGCCGCCCTACGACGAGGCGCTGGTGGCGCTCACGTTCGACGGGGTGCCGGCATGGGTGTGGCGGCCGCGTGAAGTCGACAACGCCGACCTCGCTTTCGGCGGCGTTCCCAACTTGTTCGCGGTCGAACTCGGCGGGACGACTCGGGAGGTGATCGGCATCGGCAACAAGGACGGCACCTACTACCTGCTCGATCGCGATGGCATGAACGAGCTGACCGGGCGCATCGAGCCGTACTGGCAAACGCGGGTGGTCGAGGGCGGACCGATCGGCGGCATTATCGCCAGCGCGGCCGTTGGCGACGGCAAGGTGTTCTTCAGCACCGCCATCGGCGAGTCGCTCAGCCGCCCGCAGCTACCGGCGGCGTGGGCACTTGGGTGGAGCGATGGCGCACTGGCCTGGTCGAACTCGGCGGCGCCACCGAGTTACGCCCCGACCACGGCTATCCCGGGCGTGGTATTCATGGGCGGCTTGGTCAGCAGTCTCTACGCTTACGACGCCGACACCGGCGAACAACTGCAAGCATTCTCAGTCAACAACCAGGTTGCCTCCGCCGCCACCATCGTCGAAGGCGAATTCTTCACCGGCGCCGGAGTCGGTGCCCGCACCGGCTCTCACGACAGCCTGGCTTACCAGAACTCACTCATCCCCAGCGTGGTCAGCGCATTTTGCCTGCCTGATGCCGGTGATTGCCCGAGTGCACTGTGCAACGACGGCGATCCCTGTACCTATGACTTCCATGGCGTGGGCGGATGTCAGAGTGAACCGGCGCCGGACGGCTTGCCCTGCCAAGCCGATTCGCAGCCGGGGCGTTGCGAGTCGGGAGTCTGCCGAGCGGCCGCGACTCCGACCGTAACGGCATCGGCTACACCTATTGTGACTGAGAGGAGCGTGCAATGACGACGGGCGCAAACCGCAGCAGTTGCGATCAACCACGGGTGCAGTTGGGCGGGCGGGGCAGGCACCTGAGGGCTGCAGCCCTCGCTGCCGTGCTCTGGTCAGTGCCGGCGCAACCGCTGGTGGCCAGTCAGGACGGTATCCCTGGCTACTCGGGCAAGCAGGGTGAGTCTTGCGACGACTTCTGTCACGCCGAGGGCCAGACGCCGCTGGTGCGGTTCGATGGCCCGAACGAGGTCCCGGCCGGCGCCCTGGCCAGTTTTCGCTTCGCCGTCGAATCCGACGCACCGGCACAAACTGTGGCGGGCTTGGACGTCGCCGCCAGCGCCGGCTCACTGGCGGCGGTGACGGCGGATACGCGCCTCGACGTCGACGAAATCACCCACAGCTCACCCAAGACTGCGGTCGAAGGCGAAGCCAGCTGGGAGTTCACCTGGCGCGCGCCCAGCCAGCCCGGCACGCAGACCCTCTATGGCGCCGGCCTGAGCGCCAACAGCAACGGCAGCAAGAGCGGCGACGGCACGGCTAAGACGACCAAGACGGTGACCGTCACCGCTGCCGCGCCCGTGCCGATCGCCTGTGTCGGTGACTGTAGCGCCGATGCCGAGGTAACCGTCGACGAGCTGGTCACCGGCGTCAACATCGCCCTCGGCAATGCGGCATTGGTGGCGTGCCCGATGTTCGATGCCGGCCAGGACGGCGAGGTCACGGTCGATGAGCTGGTGACCGCGGTCAATAACGCGCTCGGCGGCTGCCCCGGCCCTTATCCCATCGTGTTCAGTGGCGAAAGCAACCGGTTGAACGCCTACGACGCCGGCGCCGGCTTCGACAAGCAGACGGTGATTGAACGTCACTCCGTGGATCCCAACGGCTTCGACATCAACGGGCAGATTTGTTTCCTGCCCGACGGCTCGCACCGCTTCATTGCCGGTGAAGACACCTTCCAGCCCGAGCCGCCGCCGGCCTGGGGGCTGTTCCAACTGCAAGGGGCGGCGGTCGGCGCACTCTCGGCCACGCGCCTCGGCCGGCTGGTGCCGACGTATCAGCCGGGCTTGGAAGGCACTAACAACGAGCCCTACGGCTGCGGTTTCTTGAGCGATGGCCGCCTGGTAACCAGCGACCTCGGCAATCAGGCCAGCGGCGACGGCACCGGCCAGCTCATCATCTGGTTCCCGCCGCTGGATGCGCCCAACCCGCGCTTCTGCAAACTCGATATCGCCGTCGCCACGGCCGGCGGCGTTCTCGTTGACCAGAGCGATCGCGTGTACGTAGCCAGCGCACGGGCGGCGCCCAATACCGGTGGGCCCGGCGTTTACCGATATACCGGTCCCTTCCCAACCTCCGATGACGCGGCCGGCAACTGCGGCCAGCTCGATTCCACCGGCGCCCCGCTGGCCGATGCGGTCCAGAAGGCTCTCTTCATCGCCGCCGACGTACACATCGCGACGCCCAGCGGGGTGGCGCGCACCCGCGACGGGCATTTCTACGTCACCAGCGTCTTCAACGGCGTCATCGCCGAATACGACGGCGACGGCCACTTCCTGCGCCGTATTCTCGAACCGCCCGCAGGCTCCACGCCCCCGACATATGCCACCGGCAACCCGTTCGGCATCAACCTGAGTGCTGACGGTACGATCTATTACAGCGACATGGGCCTCACGCTCGATTCCGACGGCCCCGGCCCGGGCGCCGGCTTAGGCAGCGTGCGCCGCATCCGCTTTGTTGCCGGCGATCCGTTGGCTCCGGAGACCATCGACAGCGGCCTGAGCTATCCCGACGGCATCGGCATCCTTGAGGAGTTAGGCATCCGCGCCTTCAGCATCAAACGGCCGGGCAGCGAGTTCCGCAGCTCGGCGCTATTCGGAATGGACGTAAGCACCAACAGCCCGGAGCCGTGGTTGACGGGGCCATTGAAGCTGGTCGCCGGCTTACCCGACAGCAACGGCATCGCACCGCTGCGGCTGGCCGAAGACGTGATCATCGGCTTTCGCGTCCTCAACGGCGAATCGGTGTGCTTCAAGCTGTTGGCGGCCGGCAGCCAGGGAAGCCTCGACTGCGACGGCGGCTCGGCTCACGACGTGTTAGTCACCATCGACAGCCACGGGGAAGAGCCCGCCGATGCGCCGGTGATCCAGACCGGCTTGGGCAGCGACGGCGGTCCCGGCGCCGCCACACTGCGTGTGATGCAGGCGACCGCCCAGCAGCCGCGCGATAAGCGTCTGTCGGACTGCCCAACGGCAGACTACGGCCCGCCGCAGCCGATGGCCTACACCACGCGCGGCGCCACCGGCACGGTGATCAACGCCCGCCAAGATCCGGCGCCGAGCCTGACTACGACCGGGACCAACTTTACCTGCGACGGCTGGAGCCGGGCGGGCGGCAACCCCGTGCTGGTCAGCCCACTGGTCGCCGAAGACGCCCCGCAGATCCTGGTCGATGTCGTCAACCTGCTGGTGCTGATGGAGCAGTAAGCCGGCCGAGTGCCCCCGCCCGAGAGCCGAGCAGGCCCCAAGTTGTCCTGCGCTGATCACGGGATCAGAACAGTCCGCCGGCGCCGCTCTTGGCATTGCTCTCCCCGCACTCCAGCAAAGGTGCGGGGAGAGCCGATTGCGCCGGCCGCTACGGCTTCGGATCGGCGGTGTTCTCGATGTACACCCGCTGCAATACCGGCGCCGAGATTGCGCGCAGTTTTCGTGCGGTAGTGACGTTAGGCCCCACCAGCCGGCACTCGGTCTTGCCGACACCGGTGGCGAGTTGGCCGGCGCCAAACGGCTCGTAATCGCTGCGGCGGAAACGGCCGAGGAGGTTCTTCACCCAGCCGTAGGCTCCGCCCGTTGGCGCCAGCGAGACCTCGATGACCCCGGCCGGTGGCACCGCGTTCTGCCCCAGCGACAGATCGAGGGTCGCGCAGATGTTGATCTCGTCGAGGTCGAGCGGGCTCAGGCGGGTGCGAAACTTTCCAACCGGAGTCTCGTTGCCGTTGATGACCAGCACCTCGGCGGTGAGCGTCACGTCGGCCGTCTGGTTGATCAGCATCAGCGAGGTGATTTCCAGCCAGTCGGTGCTGCGCGGATCCTTCTTGCACTCGTAGAAGCACGAGAAGACCTCGCTTACCTCGCCGGACGACTCGGGTTTGGGCACGCCGTTGACCTCGTGCTCGACGTGGGTGAGTCGTGCCAGCGGTTGATTGCTCTGATCACACAGATCCACCTGGTTCGCCCCGTAGTACACCGATCCCAGCGGCGGGACATGTCCGACAGTGGCTTGCATGCGGGCGGGAGCGGAGCAGTTGTGCAGGACCACTGGCGTCGTGCCCGGCACGGTGATCTCGACGAAGATGTCGAAGAAGCTGTCGCCGTTCTTGGACGTTTGTCCCGGCGAGGGCATGCGCGGATCAAGGTGAACCATGATCCCGTTGCCGCAGGAGAGATCCAGTTGCACCATCTCGGTCTCGATGTAAGGCACCGGGGCCACCACCGGGTCGCCGCGCCTGATGCGGGTCGGGCCGCTGCACCGGAGCTCCATCGCGCCGCCCATATCGACCATCAACGTGGCCTTGGTAGCTGGGAGCACGTCCTCGCCGGCGGGCGGCAGGAACACATCGAACGCGGCCGCGCGGTTCGCGTACGAGAGCAAAGCGGCGGTCACGATCAACAGAAGGGCGTTCATGCGATTCTCCTTTCGTTGCGTGAGAGTGATCTCGAACACTGTGGGCGAAACCCTGCTGGCCGCGACGCCAGCCGGGGCGGCGGGCGCGCGAGACACGCCGGCGGTCGCTGCGCCGCAGCGTTCGCGCCGCTACAACTGCTGCCCCGGTCATGACGCGCGTGGGCCATTTCGGATCCAGACGGTCAGAGTCGCGTTGCCGCAACCGGATAATCGCGTGCTCGGCTCATAGCACACCCGCGACGCTCGTTTCCATGATTTTCGCGCCTTGGGGCCACAGATGCTCGATAAAGATCCGCCCAGCGGGTGACCGATTCCATACCGAATCCAGCGATAAGAATGAACGGTAGGTACGCCACAACATCATATCGAAATCGACACCCCGGCAAAGTAGACTGGTGTATGCAAGCGGCGGTAGCCCAGCGGTAGAGCGATCAAGAGAGTCACGGCGAGCAGGAGCGAGCCTGCGGCGTCGCGGGGTTGCCTGGCGCCCCTGTCACTCAGCACTCCGATACCCGCCAGGCCGACCAGTAGCGCCAGGCCCACGGTGCTGGTGTTGGCGATGATGTCGTAGGGCATCAACGCCACCAGCCGAGCAGCGGAGGTCTGGCCAAAGATCGGGCAGTGGCAGCCGTCTGTGGCGACTGCGCCCGCGTCGTCTACCATTCAGGCCGCGCTATGGGACACACAGCAGTTCTTCGAAGCTAGCGCGAGCGGTGTCGGTGCCGCTGCTGCGCCCAGCCAGGGCTCCCTCGTTGAGAACACTCCGCCGTACATCGATTCGAATCGGGTGAATCCGATCATCACGGCTGCTGGGGATCCGACCATCTCAGCCAATCGTGACGGGCTCTTCTACATGGCCGCGTTTGGCTGGGAGCTGCCCCAGGGCCAGCTCGTGTTGCTTCCACGAATCAGCCACACGGTGTCAACGAATCCGAGCGGCACAGCTTACGAATGGCTGCAACGGGCGCTGTCCCCGTCTCCGGCCGGCAGCAGCATTCTGGAGCGGCCGCAGATTGCGGTGGATCGAACGACTGGGAACAATTCTGAAAGCAAGTACCTGTGCACTACATACCGCAACGCGAACCTCCAGACAGCCATCTGGGTTGCGCAGCGTCCCGCCTCGTCACCGGACTACACGTCAAGCATCCAAGTGTCAGATGTTCGTACGTATCCTAGCCGCGTGGACGGGTGCCAGGTCGCGGTGGCGCCAGACGGCGGCGTTTACGTGGCGTGGTGGGAGGAGTTGGACCAGGGTGGGGGGTCGAAGATTAGCGTGATCAAGCTGCGTCGATCCCCCGGGGGGCTCAGCTTCGGGCCGACTGTTATTGCCAGCAACTGGTTCGTGAAGCCAAAGGATGCGAGCGCGACATCCGACTGCAGCGAGGGGTCAGGCGGGCTCGCCGATTCCGCGCCCGCGCTCAAGGGGCACATTCGGAGCTATCCCTTCCCCAGTTTGGCGGTTAGCAAGGCGACGGGCACGGTGTACATTGCGTACAACCGCCTGCCCTTGTCCGGGAGCGGGAGCCAGATCGCATTCGTGCGGTCGACTAATCAGGGAGCGACCTGGTCGAATCCTCTCGTGGTCAACGACAGTGCCGTCGGAGACAAATACATGCCGGCGGTTGCGGTCAGCGACTACAACAACTACGTGAAAGTGATCTGGTACGATCGAAGAAACGACCCCAACAACCTCAACATCGACGTCTACAGTGCCGTGTCGAGCAACAGCGGCAGCAGCTTTGGCCAAAACGTCCGGCTGACGAACGCGCCATTCGGTATTCCGCGGCTGTTTCCGCACTACGATTGCCGCACAGGCGACTTCTGGCCGCAGCCGGCCAGTTGCGACCTCGGCGACCATATCTCGACGGCTGGATTTGCCACGACCAGTGGCTTCCTCCAGTCGTGCTGATCCTGCCCGAGAAGTGTTCGCTGGACACGGTGACGTGAGATGTTAGGGTCCTTCAGCAAGCTTGGCAAAGACTTTGAAGAACTCGGCGATGTCGTCCAGGCGTGGCAGCCCGATCCAGAGAGCCTTGGTGCCTGGC
>JACQVA010000011.1 GCA_016210005.1 Deltaproteobacteria bacterium
CTGCACCACCGAGGGACTGAGCAGCTTGGGCTTGGGTGGGTCAGGGACCGCAGGCAAGATGCCTGCGCCACTGGGAGGAAAGACCGCAGGCAAGATGCCTGCGCCACCTGTAGAGCGGCCCGGGCCACCAGCGAGGACGACGGTTCCACCGAGACGAGGGACGGCAGGCGGGGACGCCTGCGCCACCGAGGGACTGAGCAGCTTGGGTTTGGGTGGGTCAGGGACCGCAGGCAAGATGCCTGCACCACCGGTAGAGCGGCCTGGGCTACCAGCGGGACCGCCGGTGCCAGCGAGACGAGGGATCGCAGGCAAGATGCCCGTCCTGAACTACTATGGCCGGAAATCGTCGCGGCGCGCGAGGATTTCCCTCCGTCATTCCCGCGAAGGCGGGAATCCATCCGGAGCCCTACCGCCCCTGGATGCCCGCCCCACGCCTTCGCGGGGGCAGGCTTTAAGGAGTGCGGGCATGACGGAATACCCCCGGTCGAGCTTTGGGTTGCGGGCGCCAGCCCGCGCTAGGCTGCGTCGAAGGGCCTGCGCTACCGAGGGACTGGGGGGCTTGCGGGAAATCTGCGGGCGAGAGCCGCCCGTGCTTTCAGCGATGCCCGCGGGCCCGGCTTCGAGACGGCCGCTGCGCGGCCTTCTCAGCCGGAGCGGGGTTCATCCGCACTCCAAGCCGGCGCATTCGGCCGTGCGGGCTCTCAGCCGATCTCGGCTAGCCCGAGCCGGCCGGCCCAGCGGTGTTGCAACACCGCGCGCAAGGCCGCCGACTCAGGGGTGCGCAGTGCCGGATCAAGCTGCAGCCACTCTTGAGCGGCGCGGCGGGCGTCGTCGAGCACGCGGCTGTCGCGCAGCAGGTTGGCAGCGCGGAAGTCGGGTAGCCCCGATTGCCGCGTCCCGATGAAGTCGCCGGGACCGCGGATTTGAAGATCGATCTCCGCGATCTTGAAACCGTCGCTGGTGCGCTCCATCGCCTTGAGCCGGCGGTACGCCTCGTCGCCGGCGTAGGCCGGCCCCACTAAGATGCAGGTCGAAGCTTCGCCGCCGCGTCCGACGCGCCCGCGCAGTTGGTGCAGCTGTGCCAAGCCGAAGCGCTCGGCGTGCTCGATCGCCATCACCGTCGCGTTGGGCACGTCGATGCCGACTTCGATCACGGTTGTGCTCACCAGCAGCTGCAGCTCGCCGGCCTTGAAGCGGCGCATCACCTGCTCTTTCTCCGCGCCCTTCATGCGGCCGTGGATGAGGCCGACGCGATAGCCTGCGAACACCGTGCGCGCGAGCTCGTTGGCCATGGTGGTGGCGTCGCGCAGGGCGGCCTTGTCGCTGGCGTCAACCAGCGGATAGACGACGTAACCTTGGCGCCCGGCATCGAGCTCGCGCTTGACCAGGGTGTAGACCTTCGGGCGATCATGCTCGCGCAGCACCAGCGTGCGCACCGGCTGGCGGCCCGGTGGCATTTCGTCGAGCACCGAGACATCGAGGTCGCCGTAGAGCGTGAGCGCCAGCGTGCGCGGAATCGGCGTGGCGCTGAGCAACAGCACGTCGGGCGGCGGCTCGCCGGCATCGCCACCGAGGCCACGCAGCGCCGCCCGCTGCATCACCCCGAAACGGTGCTGCTCGTCGATGATGCTCAGGCCGACGGCTTTGAAGCGCACGCTCTCCTGAATCAGCGCGTGGGTGCCGACGGCGATCTGAATCTCGCCCGCGGCCAGCTCGCGCTCCAGCGTGCGGCGCGTTGCCCGCGGCTGCTCGCCCGTCAGCAGCGCCGCGCGCACGCCCAGCGCCTCACACCAGCGGCCGATGGTGTTGAAGTGTTGCTCCGCCAGCAGCTCCGTCGGCGCCATGAAGGCGGCCTGCAAGTCGTTCTCCACCGCCACCAGCGCGGCGAACAGCGCCACGATGGTCTTGCCGCTGCCGACGTCGCCTTGCACCAGCCGATGCATCGGATGCGGCGCGGCCATGTCCTGGTAGATCTCCTTGATCACACGCTGCTGCGCCTTGGTGAGCGGGAAGGACAACTGCTGCGCCAGCCGATCGGTGAGATGGCCGCGGCGTGCGAGCGCGCGCCCGTCTTCGATCGCAATCGCCCGCCGCTTCAAACCGAGCCCGAGCTGGAGATAGAAGAGTTCATCGAACACCAGGCTGCGATGTCCGCTCGAAGCAAAGGCGTTCAACTGCGCCACGTCCATCTCCCGCGCGGGCTGATGCACGATGCGCAGCGCCCGCGTCAGGTCGAGCACCTGCCGCGGCCGGGTGATGCTTTCGGGCAGAGCGCTGGGAACACGCGCGCCGTATTCACTCACCGCTTGCTGCACGATCTTGCGCATGACGCCGACGCTCATCGCCGCCGGCTTGTTGTAGACCGGCAGAATACCTTGCCCCTGCGCTTCGGCTTCGAGATCAATCTCGGGGTGCACCATGCGCTTCATCCCGGTGGGCCCGGCCTCGACCTTGCCGTGCACCAGACAACGTTGGCCGAGGCGGTAGCGGTTCTTGAAGTAGGCGACCTGGTGGTACCAAGTGAGCGCGAGCAAACCGCTGTCGTCTTTGAGTGCGCCTTCCAAGATGCGGCGCTGGCTGCGTCCGACGAAGCGCTCGGCCAAGTGTGCGATCTCGCCGATCACACTGCCCTCTTCGCCTAGGCGCAGCTCGCGGACCGTGCACACCGCACGCCGGTCCTCGTAACGAAACGGCAAGTGATACAGGAGATCTTCGACCGTGCGCAGGCCGAGTTTCCGGAACTGCTCAGCGCGCTGCGGCCCGACGCCGCGCACGAACTGCACCGGCTGCTTGAGCGCTTCCAGGCCAGCGGCGAGATCCCCGCCGCTACGCTGATACGGCGGTACTTGCGCCGCGACGGCTGCGGGCACGGCTGTTGCCGGGGCGGCACACTGCACCGGCCGAGCCGAAGCCGGCACCGGGGCGCTGGTCGCTGGCCCGGGTGCGGCGGCGAGGGGAACGGCGCCAAGCCCGCCCACCAACTCTCGCAGCGCGCGCGCCCAGGCGAGGCGATCGGGGGGCGGGTGCCGCACGAAGGCTTCGAGCGCGGCGCATACGGCGCCGAGTTGTGAGCGCGCCGGCTCGGCCAGCGTCATCGTCAGCGCGCGCCCGCGCTCGGCCAGCGCCGCTGCGGGCACGCCGACGCGCTCGGCGGCCGCGGCCGGACTGCGTAGTAAGAAGTCCAGCGGTGCACTGACCGCCGCCAGGAAGGCCGCCAGCGAATCGCTGTCAACTCCGGGGGGCACGATTAGCGCCGTCGTCGCCGGCGGCAGCACGATGATGGTCTTGCAGCGGGCACACTTGCAGCGCCTCGCGCCGCAGCCACGCCACCCCCTCGGCGGCAGCGGCCGCCGCCGCCACGGTGGTGAAATACGGCACGCGGCACTCGAGCGCGCTGCGGCGGATCGAGTACGAGTCCTGCTGCGACCCAATACCCATCGGCGTATTGATGACCATCGCGATGCTGCCGCCGCGGATGGCATCGACGATGTGCGGGCTGCCCTCGGCGACCTTGTTGATGCCGCTGACTGCCACCCCGTGCCGGCTGAGGTAGGCCGCGGTGCCGTGCGTGGCGATCAAACGAAAGCCTTCCTGCACCAGCCGCCGGGCGATCGGCAGCACACGCGGCTTGTCTTCGTCGGGCACGCTGAGGAAGGCCGTACCACCCAGCGGTAGCATGGTGCCGGCAGCAATCTGCGCCTTGGCAAAGGCCGCCCCGAAGGTGCTGTCGATTCCCATCACCTCGCCGGTGGATTTCATCTCCGGACCGAGCAGGGTGTCGACGTTGGGGAACTTGGTGAAGGGGAACACGGCCTCTTTGACCGAGATATGGTCCGGCACCACCTCGGCGGTGAAACCCAGTTCGCGCAGCGGGCGTCCGAGCATGACACGCGCTGCCAGTTTCGCCAGCGGTACACCAATGGCCTTGCTGACGAACGGCACCGTGCGCGAGGCCCGCGGGTTGACCTCGAGGATGTAGACGTCGTCGCCTTTGACGGCGAACTGGATATTCATCAAGCCGATGACTTCCAGCTCGCGCGCCAGTGCCTGGGTCTGCCGGCGGACTTCGTCCTGCACCGCTTTGGAGATGGTGATCGGCGGCAGCGAGCAGGCACTGTCGCCGGAGTGCACGCCGGCGCGCTCGATGTGCTCCATGATCCCGCCGACCACGACTAGTTCGCCGTCGCTGATGGCGTCGACGTCCAGCTCGATGGCGTCTTCGAGAAACTGATCGATCAGCACCGGCCGATCAGGCGCCAGGTCCACGGCCCGGGCCATGTAGCCGCGCAGCGCGGTCTCCTCGTGCACGATCTCCATCGCCCGCCCCCCGAGCACGTACGATGGCCGCACCAGCACCGGGTAGCCGATGCCGGCCGCCACGCGCACGGCCTCGTCAACCGTACGGGCGATGCCGTTGGCCGGCTGGCGCAAGCCCAAGCGGGTCAGCAGCACGGCGAAGCGCTCGCGATCCTCGGCGCGATCGATGGCGTCGGGCGAGGTGCCGAGGATGCGCACGCCGGCCTGCTCCAGCGGCACGGCCAACTTCAACGGCGTCTGGCCGCCGAACTGCACGATCACGCCCAAGGGCTGCTCGCGGGCAATGATGCCGAGGACATCCTCACGCGTGAGCGGCTCGAAGTACAGTTTATCCGAGGTGTCGTAGTCGGTGCTGACGGTCTCGGGGTTGCAGTTGACCATGATGGTCTCGTAGCCGTCCTCCTTGAGTGCGAAGGCGGCGTGCACGCAGCAGTAGTCGAACTCGATGCCCTGGCCGATGCGGTTGGGCCCGCCGCCGAGGATCAGGACCTTCTTGCGATCGGTCACGCCCGATTCGTCTTCGGCGTCGTAGCTCGAGTAGAGGTAGGGAGTGAAGGCGGCGAACTCGGCGGCGCAGGTGTCGACCATCTTGTAGACCGGTTCGACCCCAGCGCGCAGCCGCCTCTGGCGGAGGTCTTCTTCGCTGCCGCCGGTCAACTGCGCCAGGCGGATGTCGGAGAAGCCCATGGCTTTGGCGCGGCGTAACAAGTCGGCAGCCAGCGGCGCGCCCGACTGTCGGATCTCGTCTTCGCAGGCGACGATCTGGCGGATGTTTTCCAAGAACCACGGATCGATCCTCGACAGCTCGAACAGGCGTTGCGTGTTGTACCCGGCGCGATAGGCGGCGGCGATGTACCACAGGCGGCGAGCGTTGGGCGTGGCCAACTTCTCGTCCAGCGCAGCACCCTCCAGGTGCTGGCCCAGGCCTTTGTCGTCGAACCCGTAGGAGTCGATCTCGAGCGAGCGGATGGCCTTGTGCAGCGACTCCTTGAACGTGCGGCCGATCGCCATGGCCTCGCCGACCGACTTCATCTGCGGCCCGAGCAGGTCGGTGGCGGCGGGAAACTTCTCGAAGGTGAAGCGTGGGATCTTGGTTACCACGTAGTCGATGGTGGGCTCGAAACACGCCGGGGTCTCACGCGTGATGTCGTTGCGGATCTCGTCGAGGGTGTAGCCGACGGCGAGCTTGGCGGCGATCTTGGCGATCGGGAAGCCGGTGGCTTTGCTGGCCAGGGCGGAGCTGCGCGAGACCCGCGGATTCATTTCGATGATTACCAGCCTCCCGTTGTCGGGATGGACGCCGAACTGGATGTTCGAGCCGCCGGTATCGACGCCGATCTCGCGGATGATGGCGAGCGCGGCGTCGCGCATGATCTGGTATTCCTTATCGGTGAGGGTCTGCGCTGGCGCGATGGTGATGCTGTCGCCGGTGTGCACACCCATGGGATCGAAGTTTTCGATCGAGCAGACGATGACGACGTTGTCCTTGCCGTCGCGCATCACTTCGAGCTCGAACTCCTTCCAGCCGGCGATCGATTCCTCGACCAGCACCTCGTTGGTCGGCGAGGCATCGAGGCCCCAGCTTACGACTGCTTCGAAGGCAGCCTCGGTGGTGACCACGCCGCCGCCGGTACCGCCGAGCGTACGCGAGGGACGAATGATCAGCGGCAAGCCCAGCTCGTGGCGAATTGCTTGCGCTTCGGCTAACGAGTGGGCGTAGCCGCTGCGCGGCAAGTCGAGGCCGATGCGCTCCATCGCGGCTTTGAAGAGGTTGCGGTCCTCAGCCATTTTGATTGCCGGCAGCTTGGCGCCGATCAGCTCGACGCCGTAGCGATCGAGCACGCCGCGCTCAGCCAGCTCGATGGCCATGTTGAGCCCGGTCTGCCCGCCGATGGTGGGCAGCAAGGCCTCGGGGCGCTCGGCGGCGATGATGCGCTCCAGGATTTCGGCGGTGATCGGCTCGACGTAGGTACGGTCGGCAAAGCCGGGGTCGGTCATGATCGTCGCCGGGTTGGAGTTGATCAGGATGACCCGGAAGCCTTCTTCCTTGAGCGCCTTGCAGGCCTGCGTGCCCGAGTAGTCGAACTCGCAGGCTTGGCCGATGACGATCGGGCCCGAGCCGATCAGGAGGATGCTCTTGAGGTCAGTGCGTTTGGGCATGAGCCCGACTTCCTATGCCTCTCTCTGCCTCAGCCCTCTCTCCGCACACCGATGCGGGGAGAGAGAACCAGGGATGCCCCGTCGAGCGCTTCACCGACCCGCCTCCATCATGTTCAGAAACCGCTTGAACAAGTAGTTGGCGTCGTGCGGGCCGGGCGAGGCTTCGGGGTGATACTGCACCGAGAACAGCTGCGCCTCGGGCTGGCTCAAACCCTCGACGGTCTGGTCGTTCAAATTAACGTGGGTGACCGCAGCGATGCCCTGGACCGACTCGGCCGCGACGGCAAAGCCGTGGTTCTGGCTGGTGATCTCGGTCTTACGAGTAGTGAGGTCCATGACCGGCTGGTTGCCGCCGTGATGGCCGAACTTGAGCTTGTAGGTGCGCCCGCCCAGCGCCAGGCCGAGCATCTGATGGCCGAGGCAGATGCCGAAGATGGGCCGCCTGCCGATCAGCTCGCGCACGATGCCGGCGTAGGGGCCGACGTCGGGATCCCCGGGGCCGTTGGAGAGAAAGATACCGTCCGGTTTGAGCGCCAGCACCTCAACCGCCGGCGTGGCGGCCGGCACCACGCGCACGCGGCAGCCGCCGCTGACCAGGCAGCGCAGGATGTTGCGCTTGATCCCGTAATCGTAGGCGACCACGAAGGGCCGCGCGCCCGCCCCCTCGGCGCGGCCGTAACCGTGTGACAGCGACCAGGTCGCCTCATCCCAATCGTAAGCGGCGGTGCAAGTAACTTCCTTGACGAGGTCACGCCCGATGAGGCCGGCCGACGCCCGCGCCCGTTCGACCAGCCGCGCCGCATCGAGATCGACGGTCGAGAGCACCGCTTCTTGCGCGCCGTACTGGCGCAGCCGGCGCACCAGGGCGCGGGTGTCGATGCCTTGAATGGCGGGGATGGCGTTGGCCACCAGGTAGTCGCGCAAGCTCTGTTGCGCCCGCCAGTTGCTCGGCTGTTCCCAGTACTCCTTGACGATGAAGCCTTGCACGAACGGGCGCAGTGATTCCACGTCCTCACGGTTGACGCCGACGTTGCCGATCTCCGGGCAGGTCATGGCCACCAGCTGGCCGCGGTACGAGGGGTCGGTGAGGATCTCTTGATAGCCGGTCATCGAGGTGTTGAAGACGACCTCACCGACGGTTTCGCCGCTGGCGCCAAACGACTCGCCTTCGTATACGGTGCCGTCGGCGAGGGCCAACAGTGCTTTCATGCTGACTTCTTCCTCCGCTCGTTGGCGGCGGCGCGAAACACGGTGCGGCCTCCGACGATGGTAGCCACCGCTTGTCCCACCATGTCCCAGCCGCCGAAGGGCGTGTTGCGGCTCTTCGACAGCAGCTTGTCCGTCTCCACCCGCCAGCGGCGCTTGGGGTCGATCACGGTCACGTCAGCGGGCTGGCCGACGGCGAGCGAGCCACCGGCGACAGCGAGGATCCTGGCCGGGTTGACGCTGAGCGCGCGCACCAGGGTATCGATCGTGACCTGGGCTTCGCCGAGTAGACGCAGGGCGAGGGGCAGAGCGGTTTCCAGGCCGATGATGCCGTTCAAGGCGGCGTCGAACTCGCATTCCTTTTCATCGCGGTGGTGGGGCGCGTGATCGGTGGCGATGACCTCGAGCGTGGCGTCGCGGATACCTTCGCGAACGGCCGCTACATCGGTCTCGGTGCGCAGCGGCGGGTTCATCTTGGCGTTGGTGTTGTAGTCGGCGACGGCAGCTTCGGTGAGGGTGAAGTGATGCGGCGCCGCTTCCGCGGTCACATTTATGCCGCGGGCTTTGGCGGCACGGATCAACTCGACCGCGCCGGCGGTGCTGACGTGGGCGACGTGCAGGCGGCCGCCGGTTTGTTCGGCCAGGGCGAGGTCGCGCGCCACCATGGCGGATTCGGCGGCGGCCGGTGCCCCCGCGAGCCCCAGCCGCAGTGACACCGCGCCTTCGTTCATCACGCCGCCGCCGGCGAGGTTGCGGTCCTCGGCGTGGGCGATCACGGGCAGGCCAAACATGCTCGCGTACTCCAAGGCGCGCCGCATCAAGCTGCCATCCATCACCGGCTGCCCGTCGTCGGAGAGCGCGACCACGCCGGCTTCGCGCAGTTCGCCGATCTCGGCCAGCTGTTGTCCGCGCAGGCCGACGCTGACCGCACCGATGGGGTAGACGCGCACCAGATTCAGCGCCCGCGCTCGCTCGAGAATCGACTGCGTGACCGCGGCACAGTCGTTGACCGGATTGGTGTTGGCCATGCACGCCACCGCGGTAAAGCCGCCGGCCGCCGCCGCGCGCGCGCCGCTGGCGATGGTCTCCTTGTACTCGTAGCCCGGCTCGCGCAGGTGGACGTGCATGTCGATGAGCCCGGGCACGATCCAGCACCCGGCGGCGTCAAGCTCCTCGGCGCCGCCGGCGTCGAGGTCGCCGGGCGGCGCGACCGCGGCCACCAGCCCGTCGCGGATAAGCAGATCGCGCCGCTCGTGCACGCCCGCGGCCGGGTCGATGACGGTGCCGCCGGTGATGAGGAGTGCGCCGCTCATCCCGCCCTCCGGCGCAAGGGCGTCGCTTGGGCCGGCGCTTCGGTTTCAGCCGTTACCACTTCGCGGCTGCGGTTGATCAGCAGGAAGAGCACCGCCATACGCAACGCGACACCGTTGGTGACCTGGTCCATGATGACCGAATACGGCCCGTCCGCCACCTCGCTGGCGATCTCCACGCCCCGGTTGATCGGGCCGGGATGCATGATCAGCACCTGCGGCGCGGCCTGGCGCACGACCGCTTCGGTGAGGCAGAAATAGCGCGAGTACTCGTCGAGGTTGGGGAAGAAGTTGGCGCCCTGGCGCTCGCGCTGCAGGCGCAGAGTCATGATCACGTCAACGCCGCGCACGCCTTCGGCGAGGTCATGAGTCACTTCCGCCCACTGCCGCAGCTCGCGCGGCAGCAGCGTCGGCGGGCCGATCAGGCGCACCTCGGCGCCGAGCGCACGCAAGCCGCAGAGGTTCGAGCGGGCGACGCGGCTGTGCAGGATATCGCCCACGATCGCGACCTTCAGGCTTTCCAAGTTGCCGCGGTGCTCACGGATGGTGAGCAGATCGAGCAGGGCCTGGGTCGGATGCTCGTGGGCGCCGTCGCCGGCGTTGATGATGGCGCAATCGACCCGCTGCGCCAGGAAGTGGGGGGCGCCGGACGAGGGGTGCCGCAGTACGATGCCGTCGGGCCGCATGGCCGCCAGATTGCGCGCGGTATCCAACAGGGTCTCGCCTTTGGTGACGCTGCTGGCCGCGGCCGACAGGCTGACGAAGTCGGCGCTCATGCGTTTGGCCGCGATCTCGAATGACATGCGGGTGCGGGTGCTGGCTTCGTAGAACAGGCCGATGACGGTCTTGCCGCGCAGCGTCGGCACCTTCTTGATCTCGCGCTCCGAGATCTCGCGAAACGAGGCGGCGGTGTCGAGGAGGTAGAGGATGTCTTCACGGCTCATGCCTTCGAGGCCGAGCAGGTGACGCGCGCTGAAGTCCATAGCTGCTCTCCACTCAAGCCGGGGGGCGCGCGATCACCACCTCGTCGCGCCCGTCGCTTTCCTGCAACCGTACCTGCACCGATTCGTTGACTGCCGTCGGCAGGTTCTTGCCGACGTAATCGGCGCGAATCGGCAGCTCGCGGTGTCCGCGGTCGATCAAAACCACCAGCTGCACACTCTGCGGCCGGCCGAAATCCATCAAGGCATCAAGGGCGGCGCGCACCGTGCGCCCGGTGTAGAGGACATCGTCGACCAACAGCACGCGCCGGCCGTCGATGGCGAAGCGAATGTCGGTGCCCTTCACCAGCGGCTGCTGGCGCGCCCGGCCGAGGTCGTCGCGGTACAAGGTGATGTCGATGATGCCGCTAGGCAGCTCGACGCCCTCGATCTCGGCGATCTTCGCCCGCAAACGTTCCGCCACGTGGACACCGCGCGAGCGGATGCCGATGAGCGCCAACTGCTCGGTGCCCTTGTTACGTTCGAGCACCTCGTGCGCCATGCGCGTGAGCGCGCGCTCGACGCCTTGCGCATCCATGACTATGCGCTCACCCATGCTGACGCCGCAGGTTTCCAGCGGGCAAAAAAAAGCCCCCTCGCCGCGAGGAGGCCGTCACCCACATACCAAGGTTGTTGCTGTAGCCGTTCATCGAACCCCTTCCTGGCCTCTCGGGACCAGACTTAAAAGGTCGGCGATTATCTAGCCCTCGCGGCGGGCGAAGTCAATTCACCGCTTGCGCGCGGAGCCGGGATCAGCCGGCGGCGTGGGCTTTGAGGCAATCGCGGCAGCGGCCGTACAGCTCCATCTTGTGGCCGCTAAGGCGAAAGCCGAGTTGCCGGGCGACCTCTTCCTGGAGGGCTTCGATGCGCTCTTCTTCGAACTCGACGATCTTGCCGCACTCCTCGCAGATGAGGTGGTCGTGGTGCTCGCGGTTGACCCCGCTCTCGTAGCGGGCCTCGCCATCACGGAAGTGGCGCTCGACGGCCAGGCCGCACTCGGTGAGCAGCTTCATGGTGCGGTAAACCGTGGCGTAGCCGATACCCGGGTTAACCTTCTTTACCGCGTTATAGATTTCCTCGACGCTGCTGTGGCGGTTGCTGGCGAAGAAGACGCGGGTGATGTCGTCGCGTTGGGCGGTCGACTTCAGGCGCCGGCGCCGCAGATGCTCCTTGAAGGTGGCGAAACGGTCGCCGGTGGACAGCTTATCCTTCACCCGGTGCACTGGCCGCCTCCGGGGTCGCCCCTTCGAGCAGGCGTCGCGCTGCCGGCGACAAGTAGATGGTCTCGAGCGGCCGGGTGGCGAGTTCATTGGCCAGGATGTCGATCTGCGCCGTGACCGGCAAGCCGCGATCGAGCAGGATGAGGTTCTTCTCGTGTACCCGGCAGCTGCCGCTGCGCACGCGGTAGCCCACCTCGCGCAGCAGCCGCTCCTCGCGCACCTCGATGCCGAGCTGGGTGGCTAACTGTTTGAGCTCATCGAGCATGGCCTGCTGATTCGCACCCGGCCGTGTGTTTTTCACTGCCATGGCTTTTTTCTTACTGGAGGCGGGTGGGCTTGTAAAGCAAGCAACGCCGGCTGGCCCTGAGCGTGCTTGACCTCGCCGGGGGCAGCCTCTAAGGTCGGCCAACTTCTCCCGCTAAGGTTGTGCTCGTGCGCTATCGCCAATCGCTGATCCCGACGCTCAAGGAAAACCCGGCCGATGCCGAGGTCATCAGCCACCAGTTGATGGTTCGTGCCGGGATGATCCGCCAGGTGGCGCGCGGAATTTACAACTTCTTGCCGCTGGGCTTGCGGGTGGTGCGCAAAGTCGAGCAGATCGTGCGCGAGGAGATGAATCGGGCCGGGGCGCAGGAGATTCTGATGCCGGCCGTCTGCCCGGCCGAGCTGTGGCAGGAGAGCGGCCGCTGGGAGCACTACGGCAAGGAACTATTGCGGATGAAGGACCGCTACGAGCGCGACTTCTGCTTCGGGCCGACGCACGAGGAGCTGGTCACCGACATCGTTCGCCGTGAGGTGCGCTCGTACCGCGAGTTGCCGCTCAATCTCTACCAGATCCAGACCAAGTTTCGCGATGAAGTGCGCCCGCGCTTCGGCCTGATGCGTGGCCGCGAGTTCATCATGAAGGACGCCTATTCCTTCCACACCAGCGAGGCCGACTGCTGGCGCGAGTATCAGAACATGGCCGAGGCCTACCGGCGGATCTTCGCACGCTGCGGGCTGACGACGCGACAGGTGGAATCGGACACCGGCGCCATCGGCGGCAGCGCAGCGCACGAGTTCCAGGTGCTCGCCGATTCCGGCGAGGACGCCATCGTCAGCTGCACCCAGTGCCAGTACGCCGCCAACGTCGAGCGTGCCGAGGTGGGCGAAACGCCGCCAGCAACGACGCCGGCCGGCAACCCGACTCGTAAAGTCCGTACGCCGGGCAAGCGTACGGTGGAAGAGGTGGCCGAATTCCTGTCCGAGCCGCCGGCGCGCTTCATCAAGACGCTGCTGTACCTCACCAGCTCCGGCAGCACGGTCGCGGCGCTGGTGCGCGGGGATCACGAGCTGAGCGAGACCAAGCTGAAGACCGCACTGGCGGTAGATTGGGTGGCGCTGGCCGACGAAGACACGGTGCGCCGGGTCACCGGCGCCCCGGTGGGTTATGCGGGCCCGATCGGCCTCAATGCACCGATGCTGGCCGATCGCGCGCTGCGCGGCATCTCCGGTGCGGTGAGTGGCGCGAACGAGGCCGATCATCACCTCGTGGACGTCGATCAGGCGCGCGACTTGCCCGGTGTGCGGTTCGCCGATTTGCGGGCGGCGCGTGCGGGTGATCGCTGCCCGCGCTGTGACGGCGGTAGCTTCGCGGCCCACCGCGGCATCGAGGTCGGCAACATCTTCTACCTGGGCACGAAGTACAGCGTACCAATGAAGGCCGCCTACCTCGACGCCAACGGCCAGGAGCAGCCGCTGGTAATGGGCTGTTACGGCATCGGCATCACCCGCACCGCAGCGGCGGCAGTTGAGCAGCACCACGACGCCAATGGCATCATCTGGCCCCTGGCCATCGCTCCGGCGCAGGTGCACGTCGTCCCCGTCAATTGGAATGACGAGCAACTGCGGTCCACCGCCGAGGCGCTCACCGGCCAACTCGAAGAGGCCGGCGTTGAGGTTTTGCTCGACGACCGCGAGGAGCGGCCGGGGGTGAAGTTCAAAGACGCTGATTTGATTGGCGTGCCGCTGCGGATCACGGTCGGGCCGAAGAGCCTGGCGCGCGGAGCGGTGGAGTTCAAACACCGCCGCGAGGCGCAGGCGAGCGAGCTGCCGGTGAGCGAGGTGGCCGAACGGGTGCGTAACGTGGTCCGGACGGAGATTGGCCGATGACCTTGCAGTGGCCGTTTGGCGGCCATCAGGGCGGCATGCGCAGCCGTCTGATCTTTGCGCTCGATGTCGGCTCGGTCCGCGAGGCGCTCGAACTGGTCGGCCGGCTGGCGCAAGAGGTCGGCATGTTCAAGGTCGGCAAGCAGCTCTTCCTGCACGCCGGCCCCCAGATCGTGCGCGATATTCGCGACCACGGCGGCGAGGTCTTCCTCGATCTCAAGTTCCACGACATTCCGCGCACGGTGGCCAAAGCCGGGGTGGAAGCGGCGCGCATGGGCGTGCGCATGTTCGACCTGCACGCCTCGGGCAGCCTGGAGATGATGCAACGCACGGTGGCCGAGGTCGCTAAAGTGTGCCGCACCGAGGCGCTGCGCAAGCCGAAGATCTTGGCAGTCACGGTGCTCACCAGCCTCAACCGCGATGATCTCAAGCGCGTCGGCATCATGGCGGGCGTCGAGAGCCAGGTGGTGCGGTTGGCGCGGCTGGCTAAGCTGGCCGGCATGGACGGCGTGGTGGCCTCGCCGCTAGAGATCGTCCGCATTCGCAAGGAGTGCGGCCGCGGCTTCATCATCGTGACCCCGGGCGTGCGAGGTCAGGACGGAGAGGTCGACGATCAGAAGCGCGTAATGAGTTCGGAGGATGCCGTGCGCGCCGGCGCCGATTATCTCGTCGTCGGCCGGCCGATTCGCGACGCCGCCGATCCGGCGGCCGCCGCTCGCGAGATCGTGGCCTCGATGGAGCGCGGGCTGGCCTCGATCGAGCGCCGGGTGCGGCTGTTTAGCGACCGTTCCAAGACCTAGCCGCCGTCGCGCCTCTCGGCACCGGGTTCAGGTTTCGTTCTCGGCGCGCTGCGGCCGCAGATCGAGATCGGGCGGGGGTGCGTCGGGTAGTTTCCAGACTATGTACGGCTTGCCCGTGAGTTCGTGGTAGACGTTGGCCGCCTTCACGCACTTGTGGAAGGCAGCCTCGAAGGCGGCGAAGTCACGCTGCTGGAGCGGCGCTTCGAGGGTGGCCCAGCTCTTCTCGAGGTAGCGGCTGAGCGCCTCCTCGTGCTTCGGGCGGGTGAAGGCGCAGAGCTCCAGGAGGCCCTTGATCTCCTTGTACTGAAACGCAGCCATCGGCCAGTTCTCGGCTTGCGCGGCGTAGTACAGCTTCCAGGTGCGCGCGCCGATCTCGGGCATCAAGCGGCCAAGGCCGGGCTGGATGCGCACGAGATCCTCCACGGTCATCGGCCGCTGTCCACCGTCGAAGGCCAGCGCCTTGAGTTTCTGCAAGAGGAGTTCCTCATCCATCGGGATCTTTCCTTGGCGGAGCAGCCGGCATGAGGCGGCAGTGTTGCGCGGATTTCCACGTGCTTAGCCGAAGCGGCG
Source organism: Deltaproteobacteria bacterium (assembly GCA_016210005.1). Classification (NCBI taxonomy): domain Bacteria; kingdom Pseudomonadati; phylum Myxococcota; class Myxococcia; species Deltaproteobacteria bacterium. The sequence goes on from JACQVA010000011.1 coordinate 14,712, forward strand.
GATCGCCGTCAACACCGGCTTCTCGCCGCCCCCGGGTCACGGGGTGTGCGACAAATCTGTGGGTAACGTGCAGCCGACCGGGCAAATCCTCACCAGTCTGACAGTACTGTGTGCTGTCAGGCCGAGGCCCACGAAAGGGACGCAATTTGTCATTCCCGCGAAAGCGGGAATCCACGGCACCGGCTCGCTACGACCCGCCAGCGCTACACGATCTCGTCATAGAGGTCTCGCCAGTCCGGGTTCCGAGCTTCGATCGGCTCGATCTTCCAGGCGCGGCGCCGCTTCTTCAGCTGCTTCTCCCGCACGATTGCGGTCTCTGCGCAGCCGTGCGCTTCGTAGTAGACCAGCTTGTCAACGCCGTACTTGGCCGAAAAACCCTCCACTACCTTGCTCTTATGCTGC